>NZ_CP090145.1:2408425-2709479 GCF_023008245.1 Flavobacterium sediminilitoris | reverse complement strand
AAATGAATATGAAATCCAATAATCTAAATTTTTAATTGTCTTACTATCTCTCCAAAATAAGTCTATACCTTTAGCATACCCTTTTCCTGTATTGTCATAGTTGCTGAAATAGCTTGGTTGCATTCCATCATACTTTACTAAATCTTTATAATCTTTAAAATAAGCTTCTGCTCTAAACATTTTCCCTTCTTTGTTGTACATATAATTAAATATGTAATGAGCTGTTTTTTCGTAATCTAAATCAGATTTAAACTTTAAATAATCTTGATTTGCAGTTTGATTAAAGTTCCCATAAGCAAGTGAAAACTGACTATTATCTGTTATTTTATATGCAAATGAAAGTCTTGGTTCAAATGTATATTGCTGTACAACTGATGCATTGGATGTGCGAATTCCTACATTCATCGCCATTTTTTTTGAGAAAAAAACCTCTGCTTCAGTAAAAATAGCAAGTATGTTGTTTTTAAAACCGTAATCAAATCTATCTGATTGAAATCTTGTAAAATTCTCATCAAAATCAGTATAAAAAAACTCACTTCCTACATTCAATTTTATCCTGCTTGTAATGGTTTGACGAAGTTTTAATTTATAATGTAATGCTCTTTCATTATTTTCTAAATCATCATTCACTATCGTAATTTTATTTTGACCATATCCTAAACCTAAACCTGTTTGCAATTGTAAATCATCATTCAAATATCCTTTATAACTTGTATTAAAATAAAAATTATTGTTTTTCAATTCTAATCGGGTTTTAGTAAAAAAATCAACGTTATCTTGATTTAAATCGAATGTTGTATAATCAAAAGCGGCATAAACTTTCAATAATCCATCTTTAATTTTTTGCCTATAGATACTTTCACCTGAAAGTACTTGCACAGGTTTATTCCAATCTATCTTTTGAGGAACAATTAATTGATATGGAGCCAAATTAATATAACTTGTATTAAATGTTAATGAGCTTTTCTTCCATTTTTGTGTTTTTCCTAAACCAACACCTAAAGACATAATCGAAATATCGGTTTGATTTTGTTTTGGTTCATCAATAGTATTTAACAATAAAACACTAGATAAAGCATTTCCAAATTCTGCACTATAACCTCCTGTTGAAAAAGTCATTCCTTCAAACAAAAAAGGAGAAAATCGACTTCTTGTTGGTAAATTATTTGCTGTTGCTCCATAGGGTTGAGCCACACGAATTCCATCAACAAAAGTTTGCGTTTCATCAGATTCTCCTCCACGCACAAATAAACGACCACTCTCTCCTACTGTTTGCGTTCCTGGTAAAGTTTCTAAAGCTCCAATTATATTACCCACAGAACCTGCTGTAGTAACAATATCAAGAGGTTTTAAAGCGGTTACTTTACTATTATCTCCTGCTTTAAAAGTTCCTGCTGAAACTACTACTGCATCGAGCGTATTTATATTTTCTCTTAATGTAAATGTCTTTTCTTTATAATTTTCAATAACAATTACTTGAGTTAATGTTTCATAAGACACAAAACTTATATGTAATATTTGTTCTCCAGATGCATTTGTTACAAATTTAAAATTCCCATTATCATCGGAAATCGCTCCATCATAAGATCCTTTAATATAGACATTTGCTCCTGAAAAAGAGGTACCAAACTCATCTATAATCTTTCCAGAAATAGTGGTTTGTGAAAAACAAATAAAGCTAAAAATTGATACTAATAAACTAAACAATATTTTCATTTTCTTACATTTTTGATTAGACAAAATTGATGCAGAAACAGAGGTTATAAAATTTATAATTACTCAATTGTTGAATTCTTTAACTGAAATGTTTTCCATTCTTTTAAAAAAAATTACATTTGAAAATCAAAACACTTATTAACAAGCTATTATGAAATTAAAAAACTACTTCTCTATATTTATAATTCTTCTTTCTTTTCAAATTTCTTTTTCACAAGAAAAAGTACTTTTTGTAGGAAACAGTATGACATACTATAATAATATGCCAAATCTTTTTCAAGAAATTGCGAACCATAAAGGGAAAAATGTTGAAGCACAATATTATGCTCCAGGTGGGACAGGATTTGTGAATCATTATGTAGATAATAATGTGTATAATTTATTTAAAAACAACATTTGGGATGTTGTAGTCTTACAACCAGGAACAGGTGAATCTGCTGGTGCTTCTTGGCCAGTTAATACAACTATTGAAAGAGGTGAAAAATTAATTGATTCTATAAAAAAATATAGCCCATGTGCTAAAATTTTTCTTTATGAAATTCCTTATGGCATAAAAGCAACAAACAATATACCTGATTATAATGATTATCAAAGCATACAAACTAAAATTAAGGATTCTATAACAAAAATGGCTAATGCTCTTGAAATTCCTTTCGTTCCTGCTGGTGAATCTGCTAGAATGCATTTAACCAATCAACAAGATTTATTATTACATAATAATTATAATGATATTCATCCAAATCTTAATGGTTCATATTTAGTAGCTTGTTCTATGTTTGCAACTATATATCAAGAAGAAGTAAGTATGTCAAATTATTTGGGAGGAATTACCCAAACCAATGCAACTTATTTCCAAGATATTGCTGACCAAGTTGTTTTACCTAACAAAACAGATTGGGTAATTAACATTTATAATCTCTATGCTGATTTTAATGCAATAACGAACAATTTTACGGTAGATTTCACAAATCAATCTACAAATTTTGACAGTATAGAATGGGATTTTGGAGACGGAACTACTTCAACGGAAGAAAATCCAACACATACATTTATATCAAATGGAATAAAAACGATTCAGTTAAAAGCTATAAAAAATGGATGTGAAGAAACAATTACTAAACAAATTACGATAGGAACGCTTTCTAATGAAATCTTCCATGCAAATAAAATAAAGTTATACCCAAATCCCTTTGTTGATGTATTACACATATCTGACAGAGAAAACTTTTCATTCAAAATAATTAATTCTTTAGAACAAGTTGTTTACGAAAATACATCAAATAGTAAGGATTATTCTATCAATATATCAAACTTAAATACGGGAATATACTATATTATTACGAGTCATAATCAAAAACTAAAAATTGTAAAAAAGTAAAAATCATTTTTGCATTTTACATTCATAAAAGAAATAGTACTTCTCCATTAAATAGAAAAATACATTTTATTACTTTTACTTAAAATATAGAAGAATGGAATACCAAAAAATCATCAACACCATTTTTGATGAAGTGAAGCAATTAAAAGATAAAGGAAATATTGCTGATTATATTCCTGAATTAGCAAAAGTTAACGCTAATAAATTTGGAATTGCTCTAATAGATAATGAACAAAATATATACAAAACTGGAGATGCAAACGAACATTTTTCGATACAAAGTATATCAAAAGTACTTTCAACAGCATTAATCTTTTCTAAAATAGGAAACGAACTATGGAAAAGAGTTGGTTTTGAACCATCAGGAAATTCTTTTAATTCTTTAGTCCAATTAGAATATGAAAACGGAATTCCAAGAAACCCTTTTATTAATGCTGGAGCTTTAGTTATTGCCGATTTAATGCTGGAACATTTCGAAAATCCGAAAGAATATTTTTTAACTTTTATTAGAGAATTAGCGGAAAACAATACTATCAATTATAATGAAAAAGTAGCCCAATCTGAAAGAGAAAATGGATACAGAAATGCAGCTTTAGTAAACTTTATAAAATCATTCAACAACATAAAAAATCACCCAGATGATGTTTTGGATTTTTATTTTTATCAATGTTCAATAGAAATGAGCTGTGAAGATTTAGCTAAATTATTTCAAGTATTTGCAAATAATGGAATAGTTCCAAAAAGTAAATTTCAATTTTTAACCACTAGTCAATGCAAACGAATAAATGCATTAATGCAAATGTGCGGTTTTTACGATCAAGCAGGAGAATTTACATTTAAAGTAGGTTTGCCTGGAAAAAGTGGCGTTGGTGGTGGCGTTGTTGCTATTTTTCCAAACTATTATACTGTAGCAGTTTGGAGTCCAAAATTAAACAAAAAAGGAAATTCTTATTACGGATTAGAAACATTAGAACGATTGACTACAATTACCGAAGCTTCAATCTTTTAAATAAATTCTAATGAATAAAAACTATTTCAAAAAAGTTATATCGCAAATAATCCTTACTTTTGCATTTCCTAAAATTTCAAGATTATGATTTATAAGTTCCGAGCTATTCTCGATGCAGAAGAAGATATTTTTAGAGATATTGCAATTGAAAAAGAAGCTACACTAGAAGATTTACATAATGCTATTGTAAATGCTTTTGGTTTTGATGGCACCGAAATGGCTGCTTTTTATACTTGTGATGAAAACTGGACACAAGAAGACGAAATTCCATTATTTGATACTGGAGATGTTCCTGGAGAAATGAGAATAATGAATGATTTTATCTTAGAAGATAACTTAGATCAATATCAAACTAAAATTATATATGTATATGATTTCTTCAATATGTGGACATTCTTAGTTGAATTAGCTGCTATCGAAGAAAAACAAGAAGGAGAAACCTATCCTGCATTATTATTTTCTCATGGACAGATTCCTGCAAATGCTCCTGACAAATCATTTGAAGCTGATGATTTTGGATCGGATTTTAATGATGATTATGACGAAGACGATTTAGATATGTTTGAAGGAGATGATAGCTTTGAAGATTTCGGATTTGAAGAAAACTGGAATTAATTTCTAAAAATACAGATAATAACTTTTAAAAAATAATTAGAAACAAAATAAGCGTACTTATGCTCTTATTTTATGTTCTATATTCTAAAATAATGATAAACTTATTTAATACACATATAGAAAACCTTTCTATTCACAGAGTTGGAAATAAAAGCAGAAACGAAGCTATTTTTTTATCTGAAAACCCATATGGTTTAAATGATGAAATAATGCCATTATTGAAAGAATACTTTTTTAAACCTTTTCGTGAAAAAGAAGAAAATTACTATCAATTTGCACACGAAGTAGATTTAGAATATAACGAAATGTATAATTTAGCTACGAGCGTTTTTGAGAACCCTAGTGAAATACATGCTGTTTCTAAAAAAATTACGCACCACCTTTTTGAACAATCAAATCATCCACATATTAAAAATGGAGAAGTATATGTAACTTATTTTACAAATGTTTCAATAGATAATAATGTAGTAGATGCAATAGGTGTTTTCAAAAGTGAAATAAAAAGTGATTTCCTTCAATTTGAAGAAAAAGGAAGTAATCTTGAAATGATATTACAACAAGGAATTAATTTAAATAAGTTAGACAAAGGGTGTATCATCTTTAATCATAAAAAAGAAGAAGGTTACAAAATTTTAACTGTTGATAGTAACCGTTATGACGCTCGTTATTGGTTAGAACATTTCTTATCAGTAGATGTATTTCAAGATGAAAATTTTATGACAAAGAAATATTTAAAATTTTGTCAAGATTTTGCTAAAGATGTTGTTTTACCTGCTGAAGATAAACAACAAGAAGTATTATTTATGAATAGAGCTGTAAATCATTTCGCTAAAAATGATGAATTTGAAGAAACAGCTTTTTTAAATGAAGTAATGCAAAATCCTGAATTTATTCCTGAATTTAAAAATTATAAAGTAGACAAAGGAGCAAAATATAGTATTGAAGACGTTTCAAGTTTTCCAATTGCAAATGCTGCTGTAACAGATGCAAGAAAGAAAATGAAAAATACTATTCAACTTGATACCAACATACAAATTAAACTTGATTTTATAAATCCAGAAAGCGCAGAAAAATTTGTAGAAAAAGGTTGGGATGAAGAAAAACAAATGTATTACTACTTAGTTTACTTCAACAAAGAACAAAAAAGTTAATCCTTAAATAAAAATTAAATAAATCCTCAATTTGAAATAGTTGAGGATTTTTTTATATCATATTGTTAATTAAATTCCTTTTATCAGAAAAAGTAAAAGTTTAACTTTTAATCTCCAAAAACAATTTTTAAATTAACTAACTATATTTAAAATTTGATTTATATTTGTTTGAACTCCAAAAAAAACAGTATTAGACTGTTAAAACATATTTCAGATACATGAACAAATTGGTGAAACTAAATTCTATTACATCTATAATGATTCCTTTATTGGCAATCTTATTGTTAATAGCGCCTTGTTCTGTTCGAAATCATATAGAAACAACATTAGGTGTAGAAAACACTAAACCTTTAAACAAAAATAAAGCAACAATTCCCCAAACAAGTAATTGTACATCTTGGGAAAATGCAGTTCAAAAATCTGGTATTGAAATAAGTAAAAAAGAAATCAAAAAAGATTTTATATTAAAATCATATAATTATTTTCACTCCTATTCTTTTAACTTTCTTACAAATACTTTTTTCTTAAACTCAAATAGAAATTCGAAAATTTCTATTCCATTTTACATTTTATATAAAAGATTAAAATACATGATTTTAACAACAAATATTACCGTTTAAAATTTAAAAATCTTTTTATATAAAATTACATTAAAATGCAAAATCAAAAATTATTGCAGTCATATAATATGGCTGGACTTTTCACATTATCATTACGATTAGTTATTGGCTGGACTTATTTTTCTGCATTCTGGCGAAGATTAATATTAGAAAATAAGTTAGATCCAGAAACTTCAGGATACATTGGCGAAAAATTTAATCACTTTCTACCTAATGCACTACTAATAAAACCTATAATTGAACACCTTGTAAGCAATCCCGATTCTTTATGGTGGGCAATGGCAACCTTTACTATTATTGAAGCAATCGTTGGTTTATTCATAATGCTAGGCCTTTTTACTCGATTAATGAGTATAGGTGTTTTTAGCTTAGCCATGGGTATATTATTAGGATCAGGATGGTTGGGAACAACTTGTTTAGATGAATGGCAAATAGGCGTTTTAGGAATAGCATCAGGATTTACATTATTCTTATCAGGTAGTGGGAAATATTCTTTAGACTATCTTTTACTTAAGAAAGAATTTAAAATAACAAACTTTAAATACTTTAATTGGCTAGGTTCAGGTGTCTTAAAAATAAAATTAAACATATTACACCGTATAGTACTTATAGGCTCAATTTCCATCTTATTCATCACATTATTTACCAATCAATATTTTCATGGAGGAGTTTGGGGAACATTGCATAACAAATCTGTTAAACCAAAAATCGAAATAAAACATACTGAAATAACAAACAATACACTCTCTTTTCAAGTATTTAGAGTTGAAGGTGCCGATGTTTATGGTTCGTTTTTAATTGGTATAAATCTTTCAGATTCTAAAGGAAACTCCATTATAGAATTAGATGGAAAAGCACTTTCTAAATTCCCAAAAGAGAACATTCACAATCAATATGTTACAAAAGTTAAAAATGGAAAACACAGCATGATAATTCCACTAGGAGCAAAAGCAAAATTATTTATAAAAGAAGAAAAATTATTAACATTACCAAAAGGAGAATACCACTTAACCTTAACAGATATTAGTGGTGCAACTTGGTCTGATATTATTAAATTATAAATTCAAAATAACATTAAAACCTTAGGTTAGCAAAGTATATTAACCTAAGGTTTAAAATTTAATTTATCTTTGTTAAAACTGACACATAAAACAATATAAACCATTTAAATATTTTATAAAATATTGAAAATGACGAAACAATTATACAAACACATAAACCAATTTATCGCTTTCGAAGAAGAACATTTCTCAAAAGTACTTTCTTATTTTGATCAAAAAGAATTAAGCAAAAAAGAAATTATAATGAAAGCAGGAGAACTATGCAATTATAATTATTTTGTACTTGAAGGATGTTTACACATGTATTATATTAATGATAAAGGAATTGAAAAAACAGTACAATTTGCGATAAAAAATTGGTGGTTATCCGATTATTTAGCATTATATAATAGACAAAAAACCGATTTTTACATCCAAGCAGTTCAAAACACTCATATTCTTTCAATAGATTATGAAAACCAAAATGAACTATTAATAAAATTTCCTAGTTTAGAAGGCTACTTCAGAAATATTTATCAAATTGCTTATGGTGCTTCAATTATGAGAGTTAAAAAACATTTCGATTATTCAAAAGAAGAAATATTTTTTCGATTTAGTGAAGAGTTTCCAGAATTTATACAACAAGTACCTCAATATTTAATAGCATCATTTCTAGGATTAACACCAGAATATGTTAGCGAAATTAGACGAAAAAAACGTTCTTAAACTAGCTTAACTTTTTTCTTATTATTAGCGAATATCTTTACATCAAATTTAAAATACAATACAAAATGGAAAAAAGAATTCAAATTGATGTTATAGAACCGGAAGCATATAAAGCTATATTCGCATTAGAAAATTATCTCCAAAAAAGTAATCTAAGTAACACACATAAAGAACTTATTAAAATAAGAGCTTCCCAAATTAACAGTTGTGCATTTTGCATAGATATGCATACAAAAGATGCTTTAAAATATGGAGAAACACAACAAAGACTTTTTTTATTAAACGCATGGAAAGAAACAGATTTGTTTACAGAAGAAGAAAAAACACTCTTACAAATTACAGAAGAAATTACATTAATTCATCAACAAGGACTATCTGATGAAACATATAAAAAAGCAATAAAAATATTTGATGAAAACTATTTATCTCAAATTATAATTGCAGTTATTACCATTAATACTTGGAATAGAATTGCAATAAGTACAAATAAACCAATTGAAAATTAAAACCTAACAATTATGAAAATTAAAAATATTGTTCTTTTTACAATATTAACACTCTTATTAAGTTGTAATACAAAAAAAGAAGAAAACAGCACAACTGTTGAAATCAAAAAACAAGACACTGAAATAGAAATATTAAAAACTATCGATGAAAATTTACCTACAATAGGATTATTAATGTATAATGGCGTGCTTACAACAGAAGTCACAGCTCCATTAGATGTTTTTACAAAGCCAACTATTGATGGAAAAAAACTTTTTAATGTAATTACTATTGCAGAAAATAAAAACATAATTATTAGTGAAGAAGGATTAAAAATCCAACCCGATTATACTTTTGAAAATGCTCCAAAACTAAATGTTATATTCGTTCCTAGTGCCTATGACGTAAGCAGTCAAGTAAAAAACAAAAACACAATAGCATTTATAAAAACACAAAATGAAAACACCAATTTCACAGTTAGTAATTGTGCAGGAGCTCAATTAATAGGAGAATCAGGAATTGCTAATGGTAAAAAAATTGTAACTTGGATTGGAGGAGGAAAAGAACTTCAAAAAAATTATCCTAATTTAATTGTGCAGAACGATTCATTAGTAAGCTATATTGAAGATGGAAAATTTCTTTCTTCAAATGGAAATTTAGCCAGTTACATTTCATCTTTAGAACTATTAGAAAAAATGACAAATAAAGAGCATAGAAAATTTGTTGAATCTTATTTATACCTTGATCGATTACAAAATTGGAAAAAATAAAACGATCATAATTTAAGAAAGAAGTTGAGATTATTAATAATCTCAACTTCTTTTCATTTATATCTATTCATAAAATTTAACAAATTCCTTGTTTTTTCTTAAATAAAAACCAAAACGTTAAAAAAAACTAAAATTAAAATCGTTTTTAAATCCGAAATAGTAATTCTCATTATATTTAAAGCTTCTAACAACCTAAACCATAATATCTATGAGATTTTATACTCTTTTAGTTGTTTTTTGCTTATCATTATTGAGTAATGCCCAAGATTACTTCCCAAAAAATGATGGTGTAAAACAATCTTTTAAAAACTACGTTGCAATAAAGAATGCAACCATATACGTTTCATCCAATCAAAAATTAGAAAATGCTACTTTAGTATTTAAGGATGGGAAAATTACTGATATAGGAACAAACATCACATTACCAAAAAATGCAACTATAATTGATGCTACTGGAAAAACAATTTATCCTTCTTTCATTGATATTTATAGTGAATTTGGAATTGATAAACCGCAACCTAGACCAAATGGAAACTTCACACCTCAATATGATACTGAAAGAGAAGGTTATTACTGGAATGATCATATAAAACCAGAATATAATGCTTACGAAAATTTAAAATATGATGCCAAATCTGCCGAATCACTTCGTGAAATTGGTTTTGGAACTATAGTAAGTCATCACAATGACGGAATCATTGCAGGAACAGGTTTACTTTGGACATTAAATGATGATGATAATAATGCGAAAAGAATTTTAAACACGAAAGTTTCCCAACATTTCACTTTTAATAGAAGTAAATTCACTAAACAAAGCTATCCATCGTCATTAATGGGTGGAATGGCATTAATACGCCAAGTATATCATGATGCAAAATGGTATGGACAAGGAAATTCAAAAACAAAAGATTTATCATTAGAAAGCTTTAATGCAAATAAAAATTTAATCCAAATTTTCAATGCTGGAGACAAATTAAACAGCTTACGAGCAAGTAAAATAGCTAAAGAATTTGGAATAAATTATTTAATCAAAGGAAGTGGAAATGAATTTGAAAAAATAACCGAAATTAAAAATACAGGAGCAACATACATTATTCCTTTAGATTTTCCTGATGCTTACGATGTATCTGATCCATATTTAGCACAACAAGTTAGTTTAAGTGATATGAGATTTTGGAATCAAGCTCCTTTCAATTTAAAAATTTTGGCTGAAAACAACATTAATTTTGTATTAACATCTTATGATAATAAAAATGCAAAAGATTTTTTGACCAATTTAAGAAAAGCAGTACAATATGGTCTACCAAAAGAAAAAGCATTAGCTGCACTGACTGAAACTCCTGCAAAATTATTAAATCAATCTACACAAATTGGATCATTAAATAAAGGCTCTTGGGCTAATTTTATCATAGTTTCAGGTGATCTATTTGATGAGAAAAATACCATTCATGAAAATTGGGTTCAAGGAACAAGAAATATTATTGACAAAATGAACGTTCAAGATATTCGAGGAGAATATAACGTGACATTTAACAACAATACTTTTAATTTAAAAATTTCGGGTGAACTAGATAAATTAGAAGCTAAAACTTCTAAAGACAGTATCGATTATGGAACTAAAATAACTTATAAAGAACCATGGATAAACTTAGTTATTAAATCTAAAGATACTACTAAAAATGCCTATTTCAGATTAACTGGGACTAAAAACAATACAACATTAGAAGGGAAAGCTGTCTTAGAAAATGGGAACGAAACTACTTGGAAAGCTGTTAAAAAAGAAATAACAGAAACAAAAGAGGATAAAAAAGATAACAAAAAAGACGAACAGAAAATACCTGAAATGATTCCTGTTACATTCCCAAATATTGCTTATGGAAATACTGAAAAACCAAAACAAGAACAAATTTTATTCAAAAATGCAACTGTTTGGACAGGTGAAAAAGAAGGAAATCTAACAGAAACAGATGTTTTAATAGAAAATGGGAAAATCTCCAAAATTGGAAAAAACATTTCCGCATCAAATGCAAAAATTGTAGATGCAACAGGAAAACATTTAACCGCTGGAATCATCGACGAACATTCGCATATTGCAATATCAAGAGGAGTTAATGAAGGAGGACAAAATTCTTCAGCAGAAGTAACTATCGAAGATGTAGTAAACTCTGATGATATTAATATTTACAGAAACTTATCTGGAGGAGTTACATCCTCAAATTTACTTCATGGTTCTGCTAATCCTATTGGTGGTCGTGCAGCTCTAATTAAATTAAAATGGGGTTATTCACCAGAAGAAATGATTGTAGAAGACGCTCCTAAATACATCAAATTTGCATTAGGAGAAAACGTAAAGCAATCAAACTGGGGAAGTGGTCGTTTTCCACAAACTAGAATGGGTGTTGAACAAGTTTATGAAGACTATTTTACAAGAGCATTAGAATACCAAAAAGAATGGAGTGATTACAAATCAAATAAATCGAAAAACAAGGTAATGCCTCGATTTGACATTGAAATGGAAGTTTTAGGAGAAATCTTAAATAAAAAACGCTTCATTACTTGTCATTCTTATGTACAATCAGAAATTAATATGCTAATGAAACTAGCAGATCGTTTTAATTTTAAAATTCAAACTTTCACGCACATCTTAGAAGGATACAAATTAGCTGATAAAATGGCTGAACACGGTGTAGGAGGCTCAACATTTGCAGATTGGTGGGGTTATAAATACGAAGTAAAAGATGCAATTCCATACAATGCAGCATTAATGAATGGACAAGGAGTTGTTGTTTCAATCAATTCTGATGATGCTGAAATGTCAAGAAGACTAAATCAAGAAGCTGCAAAAGCAGTAAAATATGGAAATATTTCAGAAGAAGTTGCTTGGAATTTTGTAACACTAAATCCTGCTAAATTATTACAAGTTGATGATAAAATTGGAAGTATAAAAGTAGGTAAAGATGCAGATATCGTACTTTGGACAGACAATCCTTTATCAATTTATGCTAAAGCAGAAAAAACAATTGTAGATGGAATTATTTTTTATGATTTAGAAAAAGAAAAAGAAACTTTAGCTACAATTCAAAAACAACGTAGCGAACTTACAAATAAGTTACTCGAAGCTAAAAATAAAGGATTAAAAACACAAGCTCCAAAGAAAAAAGAAATTGGTCATTATCATTGTGATACTGTAGGCGAAAATTGTAAAGTAGCACATTCTAAATATCAATAATCTTCTAAATTTAGACAAAATGAAAAAATATATATTATCATTATTAATTAGTTGTGTTGCCTTTGCCCAACAAACACCAGCTCCCAAACAAACTAAAAGTATTCTAATTACTGGTGGAAAAGCTCACATTGGAAATGGAAAAGTTATTGAAAATAGTTTAATTTCTATCTCAAACGGAAAAATTACAACAATAACTGACGCTACAAATGTTAGACCTGAAAAGCACGACATCTATATTGATGCATCTGGGAAACACATTTATCCAGGATTTATTGCTGCAAATGCAACACTTGGATTAGTAGAAATTGACGCTGTTAAAGCCTCTAATGATGAAAATGAAATGGGACAAATGAATCCGCACATTAGAAGTATAATTGCATATAACTCAGAATCTGGATTAGTAGAAGCTGCAAGACCTAATGGTGTTTTAGTTGCACAAATTGCGCCAAGAGGAGGTAGAATATCAGGTACATCTTCTGTTGTTCAATTAGATGCATGGAACTGGGAAGATGCAATTGTAAAAGAAAACGATGGCATACATTTAAGCTGGCCAAGAAGTTACTCAAGATCAGGATGGTGGGCAGAACCAGGAGGAATTGAACCCAATAAAAAATATGATCAACAAATCACAGAAATTCAAGATTTTTTAAATGATGCAAATGCTTATGTTGCATCAAATCCTAATGTTAGAGATATTCCTTATGAAGCAATGAAAGGACTTGATACTGGTGAAAAACAACTTTTTGTACATGTAGATGGCGAAAAAGAAATAATTGATGCTATACTCTTTAAAAAGAAAAACAACATCAAAAAGATGACACTTGTAGGTGGTTATTATGCTTACAAAAATGTAGCATTATTAAAAGAAAACAATGTTTCTGTATTATTAAGAAGAATACACGATTTACCATTATTAGAAGATGAAGATGTAAACTTACCTTATAAAAATGCAAAAATCCTTTATGATGCTGGAATTATTGTAGGATTACAAAATGCTGGAGATATGGAACGTATGCAAATACGAAACCTACCTTTTTATGCAGGTACTTGTGCAGCTTGGGGAATAGATAAAGAAGATGCATTAAAGCTAATAACATCAAATACTGCTAAAATCTTAGGAATTGATGCTAATTACGGCACACTTGAAACAGGTAAAAGTGCTACTCTATTTATATCAGAAGGAGATGCATTAGACATGAGAACAAATAAAGTAACAAACGCTTTTATAGATGGTAGACAAATTAGTTTAGAAAGTCATCAAACTGAATTATACGATAGATACAAAGAGAAATATAACGCAGAAAAATAAAATTATATTTATTTAAAACAAAAATCTCATAAAACTAAATAATTTAGTTTTATGAGATTTTTTAATTATAAAGCCTTTTCTTGTAATATAGATTCATGAATAACTTTTGTAGATTTGCAAAATAAATCAATTTCATGAAACAAATAACTTCTATACAAAATCCTTACATAAAATCACTTGTTCAACTTCAAGAAAAAGCAAAAGTTAGAAAACAAACAGGTACATTTTTAATTGAAGGAAAACGCGAAATTGAATTAGCTATAAAAGGAAATTATGAAATTGAGACTGTTCTATTCTATCCCGAATTAATCTCTGAAAAAGAACTACATAACTTTATTTTTTCAAGCAAAACCGAAAAAATTGAAATATCAAAAGAAGTATATCAAAAGTTAGCATACAGAGACAGTACCGAAGGAATCTTAGCTATAGCCAAAACAAAACCATTACAATTATCTAATTTAAAATTATCACAAAACCCTTTAATTCTTGTTGCTGAAGCACCAGAAAAACCCGGGAATATTGGAGCATTACTTCGTACAGCAGATGCAGCAAATATTGACGCTGTAATTATTACTAACCCTAAAAGTGATATGTATAATCCAAATATAGTACGATCAAGTGTAGGATGTTTATTTACAAGACAAATTGCAACAGCAACTTCTGAAGAAACAATTGTTTTCCTTAAAGAAAATAATATTGCTATTTATTGTGCAACATTACAAGATTCAACACAATATCATTCTCAAAATTATACAACTCCTACTGCAATGATTGTAGGAACAGAAGCTACAGGATTAACTGAAATTTGGAGAAAAAACAGCAATCAAAATATTATAATTCCAATGCAAGGAGAAATTGATTCTATGAATGTTTCCGTTGCAGCAGCCATATTATTATTTGAAGCAAAGAGACAAAGAGGTTTTTAAACCTACTCTTAAATATTACTTTTCTTCTCTTAATCTAATTATTATAATTGAAGTTAAACCTATCTCTTGCACAATCCATAACTTTGTTATAACTTTATGAATATTAAAGTTGCCATATGACAGAAATTGATTTAGAAGCCGAAAACAAAGCCATTGCCCAAGAATACAAAGAACTCCTTCGCATTAGTTACCAAACGTTAACAGATGAAGACAAAAAACTCATTCGTAAAGCCTTTGATGTAGCTGTTGACGCTCATAAAGAACAAAGAAGGAAATCGGGTGAAGCTTATATCTTCCACCCTATTGCTGTTGCAAAAATTGTAGCCTCAGAAATAGGCCTTGGAGCAACTTCTATTGCGGCTGCTTTAATGCATGATGTTGTTGAAGACACAGACATTACAGTTGATGATATTGCAAAAATGTTTAATCCTAAAATTGCAAAAATCGTAGAAGGGTTAACCAAAATTGCAAAAGTAAAAACCGATCAAGATGTATCTGTTCAGGCTGAAAATTTTCGTAAAATGCTACTTACATTAAATGATGATGTAAGAGTAATTCTTATAAAAATTGCCGATAGATTGCACAACATGCAAACTATGGACAGCATGGCAGAATATAAACAAGCTAAAATTGCTTCAGAAACATTATATATTTATGCACCTTTAGCACATCGTTTAGGTTTATATAATATTAAAACGCAATTAGAGGATTTAGGTCTGAAATATACCGAACCCGAAATTTTCAAAGAAATTATAAGCAAAATAAAAGAAACTAAACAAGAGCAAGACGAATATATTAAAACAATTTCTAGTGTTTTATCCGAATCATTAAATGAAGAAGGAATAGAATATAGTATAAAAGGTAGACCAAAATCTATTTATTCTATTCGCAGGAAAATGAAAAATCAAGGCGTTACTTTTGATGAAGTCTATGATAAATTTGCTTTAAGAATCATTTACAAATCAAATCCACATGATGAAAAATTTCTAGCTTGGAAAATATATTCTGTAGTTACAGATCATTATCGTCCTAGTCCTAGTCGTCTTCGCGATTGGATATCATCTCCAAAATCTACAGGTTATGAAGCATTACATATTACTGTTATGGGACCAAAAGGAAGATGGGTAGAAATACAAGTACGTAGTGAGCGTATGGATGAAATTGCTGAAAAAGGATATGCAGCACATTATAAATATAAAAACGGAAATTCTGAAGAACACGGATTGGAAGTTTGGTTAAATCAATTAAAAGAAGCACTAGAAAGCCAAGCCGCAAATGCTGTTGATTTTGTTGAAGATTTTAAACTAAACTTGTATTCTAAAGAAATCTATATTTTTACTCCTAAAGGAGATATAAAATCTCTTCCAAAAGGAGCAACAACGCTTGATTTTGCATTTAGTATTCATACAGATATTGGAGTAAAAACAAGAGGGACAAGAGTTAATGGAAAATTAGTCCCTTTAAATCATGTTTTAAATAGTGGAGATCAAGTTGAAATTATTACCTCTGTAAATCAAAAACCAAGTGTACAATGGCTAGATTATGTAACAACGTCAAGAGCAAAAAATAAAATCAAGAACTCTTTAAACGAAAACACTAAAAAAATAGCAGAAGACGGAAAAGAAATTTTAAATCGTAAACTACGCCATTTAAAAATCACATTAAATGAAGCTTCTACAAATGAACTAGTCAATTATTTTAAATTACAAACTAGCCTAGATTTATTTTATCGCGTAGGAATTGGAGCAATTGAAAATCAACAATTAAAAGATTTTGCTGCCCAAAAAAGTAATACTTTAGTTAATTTCCTTAAAAAGCCTTTTAACAGAACTCCATCTGTAAAACCTGAACAAATACAAAAAAACGAAATCAGTAAAAAATATGATATGCTGGTTTTTGGAGTTGAACAAGATAAATTAGACTATAAACTATCTACTTGCTGTAATCCTATACCAGGTGACGATGTTTTTGGTTTCATCACAATTAATGAAGGTATTAAAGTACATAGAAAAGACTGTCCAAATGCTATAAGCCTTCAATCTAACTATGCCTATAGAATCATTCCTGCTAAATGGATAGATTCTAGCCAAGAAGAATTTAAAGCTATGTTAAACATAACTGGAATGGATACATTAGGTTTAACCAATGAACTTACCAAAGTAATTTCAAATCAAATGCATGTAAACATCCAAAATATTACTTTAAGTGGAGAAGCTGGAATTTTTAATGGAAAAATAACTGTTATTGTTCCTAACAATACTATTTTAAAAAGACTTATTGATAATATTAAAAAAGTTGATGGAATTGATAAAGTGTCACGTATTTATCAAAACTAAACTCTGAAGAAATAAAAAATCTAATTACTCATAAATAAAACATTATAAATACTAATTGTTGAAAAAAAAGCAAAACTTCTAACATCAAAGTTCTAAGTTTACTTATCTTTGCAATTATTCAGTTAATCCAAATGGAAGACAATAAAAATCAAGAAATTGTAAAAAACGTATTCACTAAATACCTTGAGGAAAAAGCACATCGCAAAACTCCAGAGCGCTATGCTATACTACAAGAAATTTACAATTCTAAGGAACATTTTGATATTGAATCGCTATATATTAAAATGAAAAACAAAAACTATCGTGTTAGTAGAGCTACTCTATACAATACAATAGAATTATTATTAGAATGTGGATTAGTTCGTCGTCATCAGTTTGGACAAAACCAAGCACACTACGAAAAATCCTATTTTGATAAACAACACGACCACATTATTTTAACAGATTCTGGGGAAGTTATAGAATTTTGTGATCCACGAATTCAACAAATCAAAAAAACCATGGAAGAAATGTTTGATATTGAAATACATACTCATTCATTGTATTTTTATGGAACCAAAAAAGAAAAATAACAACACACATACAATATTAATATAAATTAACTACTAAAAATGACTGTAGATTTACTACTAGGGCTTCAATGGGGAGACGAAGGTAAAGGAAAAATCGTCGATGTATTAACTTCAAATTATGATATTATTGCTCGTTTTCAAGGAGGTCCAAATGCTGGACATACTTTAGAATTTGACGGAATTAAGCATGTCCTTAGAACAATTCCTTCAGGAATATTTCATAAAAATGCAATCAATATTATTGGTAATGGAGTCGTAATTGACCCAGTTGTTTTTCAAAAAGAGTTAGAAGGACTAGAAAAATTCAAAATGGATGTTACATCTAAATTGCTTATTTCTAGAAAAGCTCATTTAATTTTACCAACGCACCGTTTACTTGATGCTGCTTCTGAAGCTTCAAAAGGAAAAGCTAAAATTGGTTCTACACTAAAAGGTATTGGTCCAACTTATATGGACAAAACTGGTAGAAATGGATTAAGAGTTGGTGATATTGAACTAGAAGATTTTAAACTTAGATATAGAACTCTAGCCGACAAACATGAAGCTATGATTTCTTTTTATAATGTAGATTTACAATATGATTTAAAAGAAATGGAAGAAGAATTCTTTAAGTCTATTGAAGATTTAAAGAAACTAACTTTTATAGATAGCGAAGAATATCTAAATAACGCATTAAAAAGCGGAAAATCAATTCTTGCAGAAGGTGCTCAAGGCTCATTATTAGATGTTGATTTTGGAACTTATCCATTTGTTACATCTTCAAATACAACTGCTGCTGGTGCTTGTACAGGGCTAGGAATTGCCCCAAACAAAGTAAAAGATGTTTATGGAATTTTTAAAGCTTACACTACAAGAGTAGGTAGCGGACCATTCCCTACAGAGTTATTTGACAATGATGGAGATACAATGGCAAAAGTAGGAAACGAATTTGGTTCTGTTACTGGTCGTGCCCGTCGTTGTGGTTGGTTAGATTTAGTAGCATTAAAATATGCTGTTCAAGTTAATGGTGTTACTCAATTATACATGATGAAAGGCGATGTACTTTCTGGATTTGAAACCTTAAAAGTTTGTACAGCTTATAAATATAAAGGAAAAGAAATAAATCATCTTCCATATAACATTGAACCAGAAAACATCACTCCTATTTTTACAGAAATGAAAGGATGGAAAGCTGATTTAACAGGAATGACAAACTATGATGAATTGCCAATAGAATTGAAAAATTATATAGAATTCATTGAAAAAGAAGTTGAAGTACCAATTAAAGTTATATCGGTTGGCCCAGACAGGAAACAAACGATTACCAAATAAATTAAATTAAAACGCTTTCAAAAGAGAAAGCGTTTTTTATTATAAAAAAATCTTAATAGAGAAGTCTTATTCTACTTTTTACTTATTTTTGACACAAAATAAATTCAGTTGAAAAAAATAGCGTACTATATTATTTGCTTTTTACTGTTTGGAACACTTACAAACGCGCAAGAAAAAGGAAAAAAGACAGATCTAACAGAAAAGGAACAAACAAAAAAAATCATAATTGAACATTCTGATTTTATTGACATGAACCAATATGAAATACCTGGAGCAACTGTTTTCACAGGAAATGTAAGAGTATTGCATAATGGTACAAAAATCAACTGTAACAAAGCCTATTACTTCACAGAGGAAAACTACGTAAAAGCCTTTGGAAATGTACAAATCAATCAAGGTGATACCATAACAATGAACAGTCGATATGCAGAATATGACGGAAAAGATGAATTTGCTTTTGCAACTGGAGATGTAAACCTTCATTCTCCTGAATCAACTTTAACAACTGACACTATTTTCTTTGACAAGAAAAAACAAATAGCTTATTACAATAGCTATGGAACCATTGTTAATAAAGAAAACACCTTAAAAAGCAAATCTGGAAGATATTTCTTAAACTCAAAAAAGTATCAATTTACATCTGCTGTTACAGTTACAAACCCTAAAAGCACAATTAAAACAAATCATTTAGACTATTATGAAAACTCTGGTCATGCATACGTTTTCGGACCATCAACCATAACCAGTAATGACAATGTTATTTATACAGAAAATGGATTTTATGACACTAAAAATGATGTTGGAAAACTTCAAAAAAATAGTAAAATAACTTATAATAATAAAATTATAGAAGGAGACGATTTATATTATGATCAAAAAAGGAACTTTTCAAAAGGCATAAACAATGTAAAGATTACAGATACTATAAACAATATGGTTGCAAAAGGTCATTATGCTGAAATGTATCGTAATACTCAAACCAGAAAAGATTCCATTATTTTAACCAAAAGAGCAGTTGTTATTACGAAAGTAGAAAACGATTCTCTATACATGCATGGAAAAAAGATATTAGTAACCGGTCCACCAGAAGATAGAGTAATAAGAGCTTTTAATAATGTACGTTTTTATAAAACAGACATGAGCGGAAAATGTGACTCTATACATTCTAACAACAAAACAGGGATTACACAATTAATAGGCAAACCTGTTCTATGGAATAATGACAATCAAATGACTGGTGATGTAATGCACCTAATAGGAAACAATAAAACAGAAAAATTAGATTCTTTAAAGGTATTAAACAACGCCTTTATAGTTCAAAAAGACACATTAAGTGAAAATGGATACAACCAAATTAAAGGACAAAATTTATACGGAAAATTTAAAGATAATAAACTAAGCCAAGTAGATGTTATCAAAAATGCTGAAGTTATTTATTATATGTACAATGATAATAACGAATTAGTAGGTATCGATAAAAAAGTATGTAGTAAATTGAATTTTGAATTTGAAGATGATCAAATAATCTCTCAAACAGCTTTTAATCAAGTCGAAGCTAATACTTATCCCGAATCCGAATTCCCTGAAAATGCTAGGAAATTAAGAGGATTTGTTTGGAGAGGAGATGAAAGAATACACTCAAAAGAAGATATTTTCCCTGAAGATGAAAATATTCTACATGAAAAAATACTTATTGAAAGTAAAAAGAAAGCGCTTGAAGAAGACATTCCAATGGAAGTCTTAAAAGAAACCTTAGAATATGATAAAAAGAATCCTAAGCCTAAGAAAAAAGAGTAATTTCATTATTCAACATAGTTTTATTTTATAATTTAAAAATACTAAAAATTCAACAATTAAAAATGATTGAAGATTTTTTCAAATACCAAGCTCAAACTTCCCCACATCCATTAGCTATGGAAATATCTCATGCAAAAGGAAGCTATATATATGATACTGAAGGAAATGAATATTTAGATTTTGTAGCAGGCGTTTCTGCAAACACTTTAGGTCATCAACCAAAACGTGTAAATGATGCAATAAAAACTCAATTAGACCTATATTCACACGTAATGGTCTATGGTGAATATGCTCAACAACCAGCAACTCAGTTTTGTAAATTATTAGCCTCTCTCCTACCTGAACCATTAAATAAAACTTATTTAGTAAATTCAGGAACAGAAGCTATTGAAGGCGCTTTAAAATTAGCACGAAGAGTTACAGGTCGAAGTCAACTTATTTCTTGTCATCATGCATATCATGGGAATACAATGGGAAGTATGAGTGTAATGGGTTTTGAAGAACGCAAACAAATTTTTCGTCCATTAATACCTGATGTAGATTTTATTACCTTTAATAACGAATCCGATTTAGATAAAATAACCACTAAAACTGCTGGTATCATTTTAGAAACCATTCAAGGCGGAGCTGGTTTTATACAACCTGAAAATGACTTCTTACTTAAAGTACGTCAAAAATGTAATGAAGTTGGTGCAATTATGATTTTAGACGAAATCCAACCAGGATTTGGTCGAACAGGTAAACTATTTGGTTTTCAAAATTATAATATGATTCCTGATGTTGTTGTAATGGGAAAAGGAATGGCTAGCGGAATGCCAGTTGGTGCATTTACTGCTTCTTCTGAAATGATGGATTTATTAAGTCACGATCCAAAATTAGGACACATTACCACTTTTGGAGGTCATCCAGTTATAGCAGCAGCAGCATTAGCGACACTTCAAGAAATAACAGAAACGAATTTAATGCAAGAAACTCTAGAAAAAGAACAACTTTTTAGAGAATTATTAATCCACCCATTAATAAAAGAAATAAGAGGAAAAGGATTAATGTTAGCAGTCATGACAGAAAGTCCTGAAATAACAAATCAAGTTATCCTAGAATGTCATAAAAAGGGCGTCATCCTTTTCTGGCTACTGTTTGAAGGTAAAGCAATACGCATAACTCCTCCTCTAACAATATCAAAAGAAGAAATAAAAAAAGGATGTGGCATCATTCTTGAAGTTCTAAATACTATAACTTTATAATCTAAATCATCTTAAATTAAGTGATGTTTATAATCATAAAGCTATTATATAAAAGTGTTAATTAAATTGTTTAAAACAATTCAAGCACAAAAAAAATTGTCCCTTTAAAATTCTTAATTTTAATAAAGGACAAAACCCATAAAATTATTGCTATGAGATTGAGTCACGATGAAGAAGAAAACAACTTATCCTTATCAAAATTTGAATCTATGTTAAAAACAAATAAAGTTTTTTTCTTTGATTCAGAAGAATTTGAAGACATTATACTTCATTATATGGATACAGGTCGAATGAATTTAGCTAAAAAAGCGCTAAAACTTGGTCTAGAACAACATCCTAAATCAACAGGATTAAGGCTCGTTCAAGTTGAAATGTTAGTCTATGAAGATAGATTAGACATCGCACAAAAATTACTTACAGAATTATATGCCATTGAACCAAACAATGAAGAAATATACATTCAACAAGCTAATATTTATTCCAAACGAGATCAACATGAAAAAGCTATAGATTCATTAAAAATTGCATTAGATTTTACTGATGATTTAGCAGATGTATATTCAATGATAGGCATGGAATATCTATTCATGGATAATTTAGAGGAAGCAAAACAATATTTCATTAAATGTTTAGAAGAAGACAATGAAGATTATTCTGCGCTATATAATATTGTATATTGTTTCGATTTCTTAGATCAAAACGAAGAAGCTATTCAATATTTAGAACAATTTATTAATAAAAAACCATATAGTGAAGTTGCTTGGCATCAATTAGGAAGACAATTCTATTCCCTTAAAAATTATGAAAAATCAGTTTGGGCTTTTGATTACGCTACTTTAATTGATGAAAACTTTTTAGGTGCTTATTTAGAAAAAGCAAAAGGATTAGAAAAATTAAAACAATACAAAGAAGCTATTGAATGTTATAACATTACAATGGAATTAGATGATCCAACATCATTTGCTTTATTAAGAATTGGAAAATGTCATGAAAAATTAGGAAATAAAGATTTAGCTCTTAAGTTTTACCTAAGAACGGTACATGAAGATCCATTATTAGATAAAGCTTGGATTGCAATAACCGATTTTTATATCCGTCAAAAAAACTTCCAAAAAGCTATTTATTATGTAAACAAAGCTATAGGAATTGATGGTGACAATAGTTTGTATTGGAAGAGATATGCCGCTATTTATCAAGGAATGCAATTTTACGAAGAAGCAGAATTAGGCTATAGAAAAGCATTTGAAGCTGGAGACATTCATCTTGACACTTTTGTTCTATGGACCAATATGTTACAAGAATTAGGTGAATATGAAACTGCAATTGAAATTTTATTACAAGCAACTGAAGTTTTTCCAGAAGAATATGAAATAGAATATCGTTTAGCCGGATTATATCATCTTACAGCAAATCCCAAAAAAGGAAATTTTCATCTAAATAATGGTTTACGATTAAACTTTAAAAATCACACTATTATTCAAGAAATTTTCCCATTAATGTGGAAAAAAAAGACAGTTCAAAACATCATTGAAAAATATAGAAATTAAACAAATAGTTTATATAAATTTGTCATTCAGAATCTAATAAAATAATTATTTTCTGAATGACATTTATTTTACAAGCATGAGAAAATTTTTCCCCGATTATCTACTTATAACATTAAAAGGAATTGCAATGGGAGCTGCTGATGTAGTTCCAGGAGTTTCTGGAGGCACAATTGCTTTTATATCTGGAATTTACCAAGAACTAATTGATAGTATTAATAAAATTAATTTTTCTGTACTAAAAAATGTCAAAAAAAATGGTTTAAAAGCTACTTGGGCTTCAATAAATGGTAATTTCTTATTTGCTTTAATCCTTGGAATAGGAATTAGTATTTTAACCTTTTCTAAAGTAATTACACATCTTTTAGATACTCAACCTATATTAGTTTGGTCTTTCTTTTTTGGTCTTGTAATAGCTAGTATTGCATTTATATGGAAAGAAATAACAAAATGGAGTTTAAAAACATATATAGCTCTTATCATTGGTATTCTTATTTCATATTATATAACAATTGCAAAACCAGTAGAATCACCTGATAGTTTTCCTTACTTATTTTTATCTGGATTTCTAGCTATAATTGCTATGATTTTACCAGGTGTTTCAGGTGCTTTTATTTTACTTTTAATGGGCTCATATGAAGTTGTAATTGGAACCATAAATCAATTTAGAGAAGGACTAGCAACTATGAATTTTGATATTATTGGTCAGGCAATGATAAAATTAATGACTTTCGGATTAGGAGCAATTTTAGGATTAAAACTATTTTCTAAGATACTTACTTGGATGTTTAATCATCATAAAAACACAACACTTACCGTTCTAATAGGATTTATGATTGGTTCTTTAAATAAAATTTGGCCATGGAAAAAAGTACTGGAAACTCGAGTAAATAGTCATGGGGAAATTGTTCCGTTTTTAGAGAAAAGTATTTTACCGCAACATTTTGAAGGAAATCCACAAATTTTAACGGCTATAATTATGTCAGTTTTTGGATTTGTTTTAATTTTCGGATTAGAAAAAATTGCAAATCGCTTAGGCAAAAATTAAAACATTATGTCAAAGAAGAAGAAAAATAAAAAACAAGTAAAATTTGGACTAATTGGTAAAAACATTAGCTATTCTTTTTCTAAAAAATATTTCAACGATAAATTTAAACTCCTTCATTATGATAATTGTGAATATTTAAATTTTGATATTAAATCTATTAAAGAATTTCCTGAAGTTTATCTAGAAACAAAGGGGTTAAAAGGATTAAATGTAACCATTCCATACAAAGAAGAAATAATTCCATATTTAGATAAGCTATCTAAAAACGCTAAAAAAATAGGTGCCGTAAACACTATTATTATTTCAAAAAAGAAAAAACTAAAAGGCTACAACACGGATTATTATGGATTTAAAAAAACATTAAAACCATTATTAACAGAACAACATAAAAAAGCATTAATTCTAGGGACTGGAGGAGTAAGTAAAGCAATTGCTTTTGCTCTTAGAAAATTAAAAATTGAATTTGATTTTGTTTCTAGAAATCCTTCTGAGTTTGAATTATCCTATGAAGAAATAAATAAAGAAATATTTGATGACTATCAAATCATCATCAACACTACTCCTCTAGGAACTCATCCAAATATTGAAGAAGCTCCAAATTTAGATTATTCTCTATTTACTACTAATCATATTGCATACGATTTAGTCTATAATCCTGAAGAAACAATGTTTTTAAAGAAAGCTAAAGAAAATGGAGCAATCATTAAAAATGGCTATGAAATGCTTATTTTTCAAGCCGAAAAAGCATGGGAAATTTGGAATGGATGATTCTACCATAATTAACTATAAAAAATATAAAAAGCAAGAAAGAATTACTGGTTTCTTTGGAATAATAATCTCCATCTCTTTTATTTTATCTTTCAGTATTATATATATTTTTTTTATACCTCCGTTTTTAATAGACGAAACCCCCATTATCATGTATAATATTGAAAATATACCTGGGAAAGATTTTATAAAATATATTGCATACTTTTTCACTGGCTTATTAATTGTATTTTTTAATATTTCATTAATTAAAAACACAGATAATTCCGAGACAAACATAACTGGAAAAATTTGTTTATTAATCTCCGGAATATTTTATTCTTCTTTAGGTGTAATAAACTTTTCTAATGAATGGGATGATCTAAATATGTTCCAATCCTTATTTACACTGCCAATAGGTATTCTAGGTCTTTTCTTTTTATGTTTTGATTTTGAAAAAATTTCAAAATCATATAAGTTTAAAAAAGGATTAATTATAATAACCTTTTATTTAATAATAGAGTCTATCGTGAATTTTATATTCATAATCAATAACTATCCATATAACCCGATAATTGCAAAATTAAGTTGGTTAATTTACTTTACAAGTTTTGGTTTTATTGGATTAAGTCTATTATTTAAAAGATAGAACCTATATATTTATTGATTTTTCTTTTGAATTTTGCATAGCCTTTATTATCTTCGAACACAATTAGTAACCTTAAGCATTTAAAAATGTTAGAAGAAAAGAATGATAACCTGCCTCAAGCAGACGGACAAGAAAAACAAGAGTCACAGGAAAATGTAATTAAAATCAATCAATCAGCATTAGATGAGATTGACAATTCCAATGCAGAAGAGAATGAAGACGACTCGATTCAGGATAAACATATCATACCCATGCTGGACTATGATTCTCTTTCTATGGAAGAACTTACTGCTGAATTAGATAAGTTAGTTCACAATCATAAGGTAATGGCAATTAAAGATCATGTAGAAGAAATTAGAAAATCTTTCATGAATCAATATCACGACCTTATTGATGAAAAAAGAGATGAATTTAATAGTTCAAATACTGATGAGAATTCAGCTTTTGAATATCATTTCCCTTTAAAAAATAAATTTGATAGTGTATATGATGATTATAAAACAAATAGAAATAATCATTATAATCAGCTTCAAAAAAACTTAAAAAACAATTTAACCATTCGAAACGAGATAATTGAAGATTTAAAATTACTTGTTGATGGTAACGACGAATCACTTTCTATAAGTGATATGTTTAAAAAATTAAATGAAATTCGGGAACAATGGAAAGCTGCAGGAGCAATTCCAAGAGATAAATACAACATTGTTTGGAACAACTTCCATTTCCACATTGAGCGTTTTTATGATTTAATGCATTTAGATAAAGAAGCACGAGATCAAGACCTTAAAAACAATTTAGAACAAAAACAAGGAATAATAGAGCGAGCAAAAGAATTATTGAGTGAAACCGATATAATGAAAGCGTTTCGTGAGTTACAATTATTACATCGTGTTTGGAAAGAAGAAATTGGACCTGTAGATAGAGAACATCGCGAAATTATTTGGAATGAATTTAGTGAAATAACAAAACAAATTCATGACAAACGTGAAATCTATTTTGGACAAGCAAAAGAACGTGAAGTTGAAAATTTAGCACGAAAAAAAGAGATTATAAAACAAATTAATCTTTTAGGAAACGAAAAGATACATTCACATAGTGGTTGGCAAGCGCAAATAAAGAAAATGGAAGCACTTCGTGAAAACTTTTTTAAGGCTGGGAAAATTCCTGTTGAAGTTACCGAACAAACATGGAGTGAATTCAAAACCGAAGTAAGAGCATTTAATGCAAATAAAAATGCATTTTATAAAGATATAAAACACGAACAACAAGAAAATCTAAACAAAAAACTAGCCCTTGTTGAAAAAGCCCAATCTTTAAAAGATAGTGAAGATTTTGGAGGTACAACTCCTGTGATGAAAAAAATCCAAGATGACTGGAAAAAAATAGGACATGTGCCTCGTAAATATTCAGATAAAATTTGGAAAGATTTTAAAGATGCTTGTAATCACTATTTTGATCGCATGCACAAAATGAGAAATGCAGAAAATGAAGAAGAAGTTACTGCATTTGATAATAAAAAAGAATATTTAGAAAACTTAAAAACATTTGAACTAACTGGTGATCATAAAATCGATTTAGATGCAATAAAAGGTCATATTGAAACATGGAAATCTATAGGAAAAGTTCCATTTAATAGAAGACATATTGAAGGAAAGTTTAATAAAATTTTAGATGCCTTATTTGAAAAACTTAGTCTTTCTAAAAAAGATACTGAAATGATGAAGTTTAACGCTAAGTTAGACCAGTGGGTTTCTAATGAAGATGATAGATCAATTGAAAAAGAACAATTTTTTATTAGAAAGAAAATAGACGAAGTACAAAATGAAATCTTCCAATTAGAAAATAATATTCAATTTATAAGTAGTAGTTCAAAAGGAGAAAATCCTTTTATTAAAGAGGTACAAAAAAGTATTGAACGACATAAAGATGAATTAAAATTATGGAAAGAAAAGCTAAGAAAGCTTAGAGACATATAAAGAATACATTAAACTTTTAAAAAACCCGTTATGGTATACCATAACGGGTTTTTTTCGTAACAAATGCAAAACTTTAACAAAATATATAATAAATATGTATCTTTTTAACATTCTAATATAATACATTTGGGTTAAACAAATAAACAATAAAAACTTTATATATAACTCGTAAATTTTATATTAAGCCTAAACAAGAGAGTGTTAAAACATGAAAATCAAAACTTTAACTTTAATAATCTTTTTATTAATTGCTTTCAACATCAATGGACAAATAAAAATTACTGGACAAATCCATAGTAATGAAAATATTCCCGTTCCTTTTGCAGAAATAATATTAGTTTCAAAAGATAGCATTCCTTTAAAAAGTGAATTATCCGATGAAAATGGAATGTTTACTATAGAAAGTGAAAGAGAGAGTTTCATTTTACAAATAAGACAAATAGGAGATATTTTATATAACAAAGAGTTTCAAATGAGCAGTAATAGTAATATAGGAATAATTAAAATTAATACAACAAAATCTTTACAAGAAGTTGTAGTCACTTTTAAAAAAAAATTAATTGAAAGAAAAGTGGATCGACTTGTCTTCAACATAGAAAACAGCGTCTCTGCAAGTGGAGGAGATGGTTTAGAAGCTTTAAAGATAACACCTGGTCTAAGAGTAAACAATGGTCAAATATCAATGATTGGGAGAAGTAATATGAATATTATGATTGATGATAAATTAGTAAACCTGTCAGGAGAGGATTTAACTGTTTTTTTAAAAAATTTAAGATCCGATGATTTTAAAAAAATTGAAGTAATAACAAATCCTTCTGCAAAATATGATGCTCAAGGTAATAGTGGCTTAATAAATATAGTAACAAAAGGTATCAAAACTGATAGTTATAATGGTTCTATTAATAGTTCACTCTCACAATCAAAAAAATCTATAGGGTCCGGCAGTTTAAATTTAAACTATCAAAAAGATAAATTGACATTTAGCTCTAACATTGGGCATTCTAATGGTAGTATTCAACCATATCAAGAATATACTCTACAATACCCTAATTATTTATGGTCTGAAAATAATTTAAAAAGAAATTATTTTAACAATTTTAATGGAAGAATAGCAGTTGACTATAAATTAAATTCAAAAATAAAAATTGGAGCTATATATTATACATCGTATAATCTACCACTCACGAAATCTGAAAACAATTCTTATATATATAATAATTACAATGTTTTAGATTCATTAATAAAAAATAATTCTAGAATTGAAATGATAAGACGGAATAACTCTGTTAACCTATATTCCATAATAAAACTTGATACAATTGGTACCAAAATCAACATTGATTTAGACTATTTGAATTATAATTCTAATACAGATAATTCTTTTTATAGCAACTCGTTTTTTTCAAATGGAGAAAATAAACCTAATAGTTATTTTTCAGCAAATAATTATAGTAGCCTTAATATAGACATTATAACATCAAGAATTGATTTTGATTTACCTTTAAAATGGATATATTTAAATTTTGGAACAAAATTTAGTCTTATAAAAAATAATAGTAATGTATACTTCTATAATACTACTTCAGGCTCTCCGTCTATAGATCCATTACAAACAAATGAGTTTATATATAATGAGGATATACAAGCAATCTATTTTTCTGGAACAAAAAATTTAACAAAAAATATAGAAATGCAATTTGGTCTAAGAGGTGAAAATGCTCAAACAAAAGGAGTTTCTAAAACGTTAAATCAAATAAATAATAATAATTATTTTAAATTATTTCCAACATTATCTATTAACTATATAGTTAATGAAGACAAAACACTTTCATTAAACTACAATAAGAGAATTAACAGGCCGTCATACAATCTTTTAAATCCATTTAGATTCTATTCTACTTCATTCAATTATTCAGAAGGAAACCCCTATTTACAACCTTATTACATTACTAACATTGAACTTGCATATACATATAAAAATTCATACACAATGTTATATGCAACAAATATTGAAAACGGCTATGATCAAGTAACTTATGTTTCCCAAAATTCATCCGTACAAAGAGTTATTCCTAATAATTTTTACAATCAAATTAATTATGGTTTTTTTGAAGGATATTCTTTTAGTATAAAAGATTTTTGGGAAAATAATTCAGATATTACAATTTTTTACTCAAAAACAAAATCAAAAATACCAAACATAGTCCCTTCTATAGATAAATTATCTAGTAGCTTTAATTCTAACAATTTATTTGTTCTAGATAAAAACAAAAAAATTAAAGCATCCATAGATTTTATGTATCAATTTCCTTCTTTAGCGAGAAGTTATAACTTATCCAGTTATTACCAACTAAACATCGGTTTTAAAAGTACTTTTTTAAACAAAAAAATGCAGCTCGCTATAAATATAATCGACATTTTAAAAACTAATAAGCAAACCTTTACTCAAAATGTAAATGGAATTAGACAAATAAACTTTGATTATTCAGATGTCAGAAGAATAAGGTTCGCATTAACTTATAATTTTGGTCAAAATTTAAAAATTGATAAACGAAAAAGCAGCAATGAAGAAGAAAAAAGAAGAATAAACTAATAATATAGTAAAAGTCCACAAATGGTTAATGACTATAAACTTATGACCTAAAAATTTAATTTAAATAAACATGAAAAAAAATTTCAGACTAAACTTGCAACAAGCAGAGCAAGTTTTAAAAGGATCGATCTTAGAGATTAAAAATCCAGCAATTAAAGATGTTGCACAAAACATTACAAACAACATCGTTGGAGGTACTAACTGGTTAAAAGCTCATGGTGATGTTACATGGGAAAAAGGTAAAGCGGAATTAACTCCTAACCCTTCAAATTAAAAACTAATGAGGAGGAAAGTATTTTCCTCCTCATTTTTCTTCCTTTACCTTTAATATAATATATATGAAATGTAACTCTTTAGTATTAAAAATAGCAAGTAGATGTAATTTAAACTGTAAGTACTGTTATATGTATAACATGGAAGATAAATCATTTGAGTTACAACCAAGATTTATGTCAAATGAAATTGTCGATTCAATAATTATTAAAACATTTAATCACTGTATTAGCAATAATGTTAAAGAATTCTTATTTGCATTTCATGGTGGGGAACCATTATTACAAAAACCAGATTTTTTTAAATACTTCGTAAATAAATGCAAATCTATTTTTTCTAATAAAGTAACTATCTTTTTTACAATTCAAACAAATGGCACCCTAATAACAAAAGAAATTGCTTCATTATTTAATGATCTAGAAATTCAAATAGGAATAAGTATTGACGGCATAAGAGAAATAAATGATGAGAATCGTTTATATAAAAATAATAAAAGTTCCTTTGATGATGTATTATTAGGAATAAAAAATGCATTTGACTTTAAATTTCATAAAAATACATTAGGAATTCTTTCTGTAATAAATTTAGAAAACAATCCTTTAGAATTTTATGATTTTTTAAAAGAAATTAAAATAAAAAACTTTGATTTATTATTTCCATACAATAGTTATGATAATTTACCCAAATCATATAAGGTAAATGATATAAATCACACACCATATGCAGATTGGCTAATAAAACTTTTTAACATCTGGTATTTAGATAGTAATATAGATAGACCAAATATAAGAATGTTTAATGGATTTATCGAATGCTTTTTTGGCGGTGAATATCCTAATGATTTATTTGGTAATTATAAAAATGGATTATTGGTCATTGAGACAAATGGTGATATTGAAGCCGTTGATTATTTAAAAGCTTGTGGTCAAAATTTCACAAAAACAGATTTAAATATTTTAAAAAATGAAATATCTGATTCTATTAATTCTGAACTCATAAACCTATATTATCACTCCCATAACAAACTAAATTCAAAATGTAACCAATGTAATGTTAAAGAAATCTGCGGAGGAGGTAACTTAGTTTCTAGATATAGTAAAACAAATGGTTTTGACAACGCTTCTTTTCTATGTAGCGATTTTTTAAAACTAATTCTATTTATTCAAAATATAACATATTCTAATTTACCTAAAGATTTATTAGATGAAAATAACATAGAAATTTCTTCCTTTGAAAAAGAACATCTCATTATCAATAGCTTATCAAATAAACAGTACGATAAATACCTAACTTCATTTAAAAGCATCAAATCATGAATAAAAATATAAATCCAATATGTAAAACATTTGTTGTAAAAATTGCTAGTAGATGTAATATTAATTGTAGTTACTGCTACATGTACAATATGGGAGATGAATCTTATAAAGGACAACCAAAGGTAATGTCCATTGAGACACTTGAAAAAATGATTACAAGAGCAAAAGAACATTGTTTAGATAATAACCTTAATCGATTTACTTTTGTTTTACATGGAGGAGAGCCTCTATTAGCTGGGAAAAAATTTGTTGAAAATTTTGTGAATACCGCAAATACAATTTTTAAAGAAACTCAAGTTGAAGTTTTCTTCACACTACAAACAAATGGACTATTATTAACCGATGATTGGTGTCAATTATTAAAACGACTTAAAATTAGCTTAGGGATTAGCTTAGATGGATTAAAAGAAGACAACGATAAAAACAGAAAAGATCACAAAGGAAATGGTACCTATGACAAAGTCATTAAAGCGCTTACTCTTACTCAAAAAGAAGAACATACATTAGATGCTGGACTTTTATCTGTGATAAATATAAATTCGAGTCCTACAAATATTTATAAATCATTTAAATCATTAAATGTTTTTTCTACAGATTTTTTAATCCCTGAAGCAAACTATGATTCTTTACCAATAATGCCAAATACTGGTGATTTCCTAAATTCAGAAACACCATATGGAGACTGGCTTATAGAGTTGTTTAATATCTGGTTTAATGATAAAGATAAATTATATATTAGAAGATTTCAACAATATATATACTCTATAATGGGAGCAGATATTAATGGAGATGATATGGGAAATTCAAATAACGAAGTCTTAGTTATTGAAACTAATGGAGATTATGAAGCTGTTGATGCACTTAAAATTTGTGGAAATAATTTTACTAAGTCAAGTGCAAATGTATCTAATTATACAGTTTCTCAAGCTATGGAAACAAAATTAGCCAAAGAATATTATTCTAGTCATTTTAATTTACCTAGTAAATGTATTGCTTGTCCTATTAGTGAGACATGTGGAGGTGGTTACATTCCTCATAGATATAGCTCAAAAAATGGGTTTAACAATCCTTCGGTATATTGCAATGATTTATTAAAATTAATTACACATATACAAAATATTGTTATTGATGAAATACCTTATACTCTTAGAAAAGAATCAGGAATAGAAAAAATAACCTATGAAAACGCTTTAGAAATCATTAAAGAGACCCTACCAACAATAGAAAAACCAAAGTATACTGAAATTTTAGAAAGTTTCAGCATTAAATAGATAGGCAGTATAATTTTAAAATTCTTATATAGAATAAAATTTTATACTACGTAAAAAATATAATGAGTAAATCACATACATAAACATTTTTAATATTACTAAACGTCTTAACATATTAAAAAAGCATTTGATTAAAAAATACAAATAGTAATATAACAGATTTTCTATAAAGTTTCCTTCCTAACAATAAAATGACAGAAAAATTTCCATTTATTAAACAATTAGATAGTCAAGACTGCGGTTTTGCTTGTCTAAAAATGATCGGTAAATATTACAATAACACATTTGAAATAGATAATGAAACTATCATAAATTCAAATCTCTTAAAACAAGGTATATCACTAGCTGACTTAGAAAAAACAGCGAATAAATTTGATTTTAAGACTTTAATTGTAAAACTAGATTTAGACAAAGTGATAGAGAATATTCCTCTTCCTGCAATTTTTTTTTGGAATCAAAATCATTTTATAGTTGTTTATAAAATTGAAAAAAATAAAATCTATGTTGCTGACCCAGCTTTTGGGAAAACAATATATAAAAAAGAAGAATTTTTAAAAGGTTGGACACAAAATGAAGAAGAAGGTATTGTATTATTACTAGAACCTTCTGATTTTTTTTTCAATAAAACAACATATTCTAAAGACTCGAAAAAAGTAAATTTAAATTATGTAACTAAGTATTTAAGAAACCATAAGATACAATTAGTATTAATTTCATTAACTCTATTACTATCTTCTTGTATAGAACTTATTTTCCCTTTTTTTACACAAAAAATTATAGATAAAGGTGTGTTATTTAAAGACCTAAACTTTATATATTTAGTTCTATTAGCACAAGTAATTGTTTTTATAAGCAAAATATCATTAGAATTTTATAGATCATGGCTCTTTATCCATATAAGTAGTAGAATTAGTTTATCTATCATTTCTGATTTTCTTATTAAATTAATGAAATTACCCATTCGATTCTTTAATTCAAAAAATATAGGTGATTTAATACAAAGAATACAAGATCATAAACGAATTGAAGGTTTTTTATCAAAGGATTTAATTCAAACCATATTCTCTTTCTTTAGTATACTAATATATTCATCAATATTATTTTACTTTAATTTAAACATCTTTTTAGTCGTTGTTATCGGTACAATTATAGAGTTAATATGGATTTTTAGTTTTTTAGAAAAAATAAGAATTAATGATCATAAAAATTTTGCTCTTCAATCTAATGATCAAAATAAAATATATGAATTAATCTCCTCAATACAGGAAATTAAATTAAATAATCTAGAAAAACAAAAAACAGAACAGTGGCAAAAAATTCAAAAGAATTTATATCTTAACAATATTGAAAAATTAAAAATTACACAAAAATATGAGAGTTATAGGTTTATTACCTTTTTTCAAACAATTTTAGTTGTATTCTTTGCTTCAATAGCCGTTATGAACGGAAGTTTAACAATAGGAACAATGTTGTCTATAATGTTTATTCTAGGAGGCTTAAATGGTCCAATAGGTCAATTTATTAATTTTGTTTTACAGTTTCAGCTTGTAAAAGTAAGTTTTGAAAGGCTAAACGAAATTCACAATAAAAAGGATGAAGAAAATTTATCTGAAATAAATGAATTAAACAATATTCTAGATTTACAATTAGAAAACGTTGATTTCTCATATGACAACAAAACACTTATCTTAAAAAATATTAATTTAACCATTCCAAAAAACAAAACTACTGCCATTGTAGGAGTTAGTGGAAGCGGAAAAACATCTCTTCTAAAATTATTATTAAAATTTCACAAACAAAAAAACGGTAATATTAAAGTTGGCGAACACGATATCAACGAAATAAATAATCAATTATGGCGAAATAAATGCGGTGTAATTCTTCAAGATAGTGTTATTTTTTCAGACACAATAAAATATAATATTACTTTAAACGAAGAACCCGATCTAAATAAATTCAATAAAGCATTAGAATTAGCAAATATAAAATCATTTGTAGATGGACTTCCATTAAAAGAGAACACAATAATTGGTCCAGAAGGAGTTGGAATAAGTCAAGGTCAAAAACAGAGAATGTTTATTGCTAGAGCTATCTATAAAAATCCGGACTATTTATTCTTTGATGAAGCAACTAATGCATTAGATGCTGAAAATGAAAAAATAATTGTTAATAATATAGATTCTTATTTTCAAAATAAAACCATGATAATTGTTGCTCATAGATTATCAACTGTAAAAAATGCTGATCAAATAATTGTATTGGACAATGGAGACTTAATTGAACGAGGAACGCATGATGAATTAATACAATTAAGAGGGAAATATTATAGCTTAATTAAAAATCAATTAGAACTAGGAGAATAATGAAAAATAACAATGACATCCTTGGAAAAATTTCACCTAAATTTACAGTAATAGGAATTATTATATCTATTTTTAGTGTCCTTTCAATTATTTTAGCTTTTAAAATATTATTTTATTAGCTAACTCAATTATAAATAATACGGTTAATCTTTTTAATTCTCACCATATTATTTATTAATTTTCACATCGCTACAAACACAAAAAAGACCCTGTTTTTGAAAAAGTACGTATTTATACGTATAAAAAAACACTAAAAATACGTATTTATACGTATTGACTCGTGTTATATGATAACTTAACTTTGGAAGTACAGGTTAAGTCATAAACAATAATTTTATAACTAAACCTATAAAATTAAATAAAACATATAATACGAAAAGTATGAGAACTTTAAAAATGAGTATAAAAAATAATGGAAAAACTATAGGGTTTAAAATTGATAGAGAAATTATAGAAGGATTATATATTACTTTCGATTTAGATAAAGTAACAGATAATTATAATAATTTTAATATTAAATATGATAGTACTGTTCAAAATGAAATTGCAATCAAAGGGTATAATAAGAAAAATGTTATCATCCTAAATTTTAAATTAGATAATGACAATCATGTGCAATATATTATAGGGAAGAATATGTGTATTAAAGAATTCAATAAAATTGCTGATAATATAGTACCTTCTTACTTCAAGGATAAAATTAAAGAGTTCTTAAATAAATACAATCAAAATATAGACACTAAATTATTTACGTTACAGACTCAAACAAATAATACTTATTACTCTATAAGTTCATAGATTAACAATTAATTATACTATCTCATTCTTATTTAAAATACAAAAATCCCAAGTATGTACTATACTTGGGATTTTATATATGTATTCTTTTTTATTATTAAGACAAAGCTGCTTTTACTTGATCAGCTGCTTCTTGAAATTGAACAGCAGATAAAATTGGCATTCCAGAATTATCAATTAATTCTTTAGCAATTTCAGCATTAGTACCTTGTAATCTTACAATAATTGGCACTTTAATTGCATCACCCATGTTTTTATATGCATCAACTACACCTTGCGCAACTCTATCGCAACGAACAATTCCACCAAAGATGTTAATTAAAATAGCTTTTACGTTAGGATCTTTTAAGATAATACGGAAAGCTGTTTCAACACGTTTTGCATCGGCTGTTCCTCCTACATCTAGGAAGTTAGCTGGTTCAAAACCTGCATATTTAATTAAATCCATAGTTGCCATTGCTAATCCAGCACCATTAACCATACATCCTACTGTTCCATCAAGATCAACATAGTTTAATCCTACTTCTTTAGCTTCAACTTCAATTGGATTTTCTTCACGAACATCACGTAAATCAGCTAAATCTTTATGACGGAATAATGCATTGTCATCTAAATCCACTTTTGCATCAACAGCAATAATTTTATCATCAGATGTTTTTAAAACTGGATTAATTTCAAACATTGAAGCATCAGAACCGATATAAGCTTTGTATAATGAATCTACAAATTTCACCATTTCTTTAAAAGCATTCCCTGATAAACCAAGGTTAAATGCAATTCTTCTTGCTTGAAATCCTTGCAGTCCTACTGCTGGATCAATTTCTTCTGTAAAGATTAAATGTGGAGTATGTTCAGCAACTTCTTCAATATCCATTCCTCCTTCAGTAGAATACATAATCATATTTCTACCTTTACCTCTATTTAACAAAACAGACATATAAAATTCAGACGTTTCACTTTCACCTGGATAATAAACATCTTCAGCTACTAAAACTTTATGAACTCTTTTACCTGTAGGAGGAGTTTGAGGTGTAATTAAATCCATACCAATAATTTGACCTGCAATTTCTGCAACTTGATCTAAATTTTTTGCTAATTTAACACCACCACCTTTTCCACGACCACCAGCGTGAATTTGTGCTTTAATTACATGCCAACCTGTTCCTGTTTCAGCAGTTAATTGTTTTGCAGCAGCTACAGCTTCTTCTGCATTATTTGCAACATGACCACGTTGTATTCTAACACCGTAACTTGCTAATATTTCTTTACCTTGATATTCGTGTAAATTCATAATATAATAGGTTTTTTTCTTTTTAAAAAGTGCCACAAAAATAGGAAACTAATTTTTAATTGGCTAACATTTTTAAGTATTATTTAAAAGCATAACAATCTAATATTCTAATTTTGGTTGAACAACACATTAATAAAATGTTATATTTAAAACAATTTGTTATTTTTTGTTTAATTATGTTTTATTTTTGAAGTAAAAAGTAAAAATACCTTTAATTTGCAAAAAATATTAGAATGAAAAATCAAGATTTATTACAATTAGTAGAAGAACATAGCTCTCCATTATATGTTTATAATGCTGAGAAAATAGAATCTCAATATAACAGATTAACGCAAGCTTTTTCAAAAGTTGAGCAGTTTAAAATACACTATGCTGTAAAAGCATTATCAAATTTATCTGTATTAAAGGTATTAAAAAACCTTGGTTCAGGTTTAGATACCGTTTCGTTTGAAGAAGTAATGTTAGGTTTACATGCTGGTTTTGATCCTAGTGAAATTATGTATACTCCAAATGGTGTTTCTTTAGAAGAAATTGAAAGAGTTGCTGAACTAGGTGTTCAAATTAATATTGATAATTTATCTATATTAGAACAATTTGGAACAAAACACCCAAAAACACCTGTTTGCGTAAGAATAAATCCGCATGTAATGGCTGGTGGAAACGCTAACATATCTGTAGGACATATTGATAGTAAATTTGGTATTTCTATACATCAATTGCCTCATCTTCTAAGGATAATTGAAAATACAAAAATGAATATCAATGGAATTCACATGCATACTGGTTCTGATATTCTTGATGTTGATGTCTTTTTATATGCTGCTGAAATTCTATTTGAAACAGCAAAAAATTTCAAGGAATTAGAATTTATCGACTTTGGTAGTGGTTTTAAAGTACCTTACAAAAAAGGTGATATTGAAACGAATGTAGAGGAATTTGGTAAAAAATTGACAAAACGCTTTTTAGCATTTGAAAAAGAATATGGAAGACCATTAACATTAGCTTTTGAACCTGGAAAATTTTTAGTCAGTGAAGCTGGTTATTTTTTAGCGAAAGTAAATGTAGTAAAACAAACAACTTCTACTGTTTTTGCAGGAATTGATAGTGGTTTTAATCATTTGATTAGACCAATGCTTTACGGTTCTCAACATCATATTGAAAATATTTCTAATCCAAAAGGAAAAGAGCGTTACTACTCTGTTGTGGGTTATATTTGTGAAACAGATACTTTTGCAAATAATAGAAGAATTTCTGAAATTCATGAAGGTGATATTTTATCTTTTCATAATGCAGGTGCGTATTGTTTTTCTATGGCATCTAATTATAATTCTAGAGTGAAACCAGCAGAAGTACTTTGGTTAAACGGAAAAGGACATCTAATAAGACAAAGAGAAACATTTGAAGATATTCTTCGTAATCAAGTTGAAATCGATGTTTTCAATGAAAACATTCTAGTATAAATGAAAAAAGCTTCTTTAATGAGAAGCTTTTTTTATAGAATCTATTTTATATTTAAGAAAATCCATCTCATTAATGTAGTTGATTTTATTATCGAACTTTTCAATTTGTTCGAGTTTCTTCCCATAATAAAATAAAGCGCTATCTTTTTCTTTTATTATACTATAACATCTCCCTAATTCAAATAAAACGTCATTTCTTTTCACTTTTTTATAATAAACAATCGCAGAATCATATTCTTTTAATACTTCAAAACAAGCAGCTATATTATTCGCATTTAAATCTTGATCTTCTAAGTACCTAAAATAAGAACTTTCCCTACTCTCTTTCAAAACTACTAAAGCTTCTTGATATTTCTTTTGTTTATATAAAGAGAGTGCTTTATAGTTTAAAAAAGCAAACTCTTTTTTAAATTTACCATGAAGTTTATCTGCAAATAATTCAGCCTGTAAAGGATTCACTTCTAATAAACTATCCAATTTTAAAGAATAAATCTTAACTTTTTCTTCATATAAAAATTTTTCATCCTTCTCTATAGAATCAACAGAATTGTACTTTGAAGCGTATGAAAAACTAACAATCCATATTATAAAAGTTGTTAAAATACTAATAGAAGTAACCACCAAAAAACCAATTGCAAAAATTCTAATTACTTTTAGCTTCATCTACACTACAAAATAATAAAAAATATAAAACATGAAAAAAAACATACCAAAATATAATATTTTTTTTCCGTGTTTTCTATCTTCTAATGTGTGTGCAAAAATGCGCTCTCCATTAGGAAGTGTTTTTTTCTGTGTCAAAAGTAAATATCCAATTACAAAACCTAAAAACCCACCAAGAATTGCAGAACAATATCCTACGTTAATCCATATAGTTGAACGCTTTTCTGGTTTTCTTAATTCCTCAATTCTTTTATTTTTTACTTCTAATATTTCTTGTTCTGTTATTTCAACTCCTCTAGATTTTAAAAGATTGATGGCTAATGTATAATCTAAATCATTCCATTCATCTCTTTTTTCAATAATTTCTTTTAGTTCTTCATTTGAGAATGAATACAAATAATAATCTTGCGGTAATGTTTTTAAATATTCTTCAGAATCTTTTACTATTATTTCATCTGCTTTAACAAAATCTTCTTGTGCAATTTTCACTTCAAATTCATCTAATAAACTACTACTAAAATTAGCGTCTAATGTGGATTTATTTTCAATAAACTCATTAGCTATATCATTCTTTTTAAGAAGATTTACTACATAAATTGCTGATTCTTGATTTGGATATTTTCTATAGGTTACAAATTCCATTTAATCTAATATTTCTTCCAAAACTTTAGCCTCTGTTCCGTTTGGAAGAGTAATCTTTAATTTTAAAGCTAATGTAGGTGCAATTTGAGTGATTTCTTTTTTATCATACGATTTTCCTGGCGTAATATTCCATCCATAAAACAACAGTGGTACGTGTGTGTCATAAGTATAAGGAGAACCGTGAGTTGTTCCTGTTGCACCATATTCTAAAAATGCTGGCTTTTCTAAGATTACTAATTCTCCATTTTGTATAGGATCATATCCATTTGCGATAAACTTTAAATACATATCACTTCCTGAAGAATTTAGAATTTCATCGTCTGTGTATACTCTTCTAATGAATTTTTGTTTGTATATGAATTCTTTAAATGTTTTTTTAACTTCATCTAAATCAAGATCATTAATCTTTATAAGTTCTTTATTGAAAAATATATTTGAATTTGAATAATCTAAAACAATATTTTCTCCATATTTTTCTTTAGAAAACGCTTCTAAATCATTTTTAAATTTTCTAGAATTAATAGTAGACACATCGTATTTATTGTCTTTTAAATACGTTACGTTTTCTGCTCCTGCGTGATCTGCTGTTAAAAATACTAAATAATTATTCTTTCCTACTGTTTTGTCTAAATATGCTAAAAAATCAGCAATGGTTTGATCTAAGCGTAAATAAGCATCTTGTAATTCAATAGATCTTGGTCCTAAAAGATGTCCGATATAATCTGTTGAAGAAAAACTAACTGTTAGAAAATCGGTTATTTCATCTTTTCCTAAATTCTCTTTTTCAATAGCTTTCATTGCAAAATCAGCTAATAGATTATTTCCAAAAGGTGTTGATCGTAAAACACCTGCATCATTATTTTCATACATTTCCTTCATGTTGTATGGAAAAAATGGTGTTTTTTTAAACATTTTCCCTTCGTAAGGATTATTATCATTTAAACTTTCATTATAGATTTCTTTAGGTTTAAATAATTCCCATTTTGTGTTTAAATATTTTTCGTAGTTTTTCTCTTCATTAAATTTAGAAACCCAATCTGGCAAAGTAGTACCATAAAAAGTACTTGAAATAAAAGAACCGGTTTTACTGTACCAAAATGCCCAATCTGCAAAATGTCCGGCCGGAAGAATTGCTCCTCTATCTTTTAAACTTATTCCAATTACTTTTCCTTTGAAATTAGTTGACAATTTTAGCTCGTCAGTGATGGTTGTACTTAATAAATTTTTTGGAGACATTTTCCCTTCACTTTCTGTTCCATTTCCAATAGTAATTACATCTGCATCATCAGTACAATACATATCTTTTCCAATGGCTTTATTAAACCATGTATTTCCTACAATTCCATTTACACTTGGTGTTGTTCCTGTGTAAACAGCTGCATGACCTGGACCAGTGTATGTAGGCATATAATTATAGTGCATATTATGAAAAGTAAATCCTTTGTTCATTAAACGTTTGAATCCATTTTCTGAAAAATCATTTGAAAATCGATATAAATATTCCATTTTCATTTGGTCAACTACAATACCAACAACAAGTTTGGGTTTCTCTTGTGCATTGATACATGATAAATAAGTGAATGCAAGAAATACTAAAAACTTTTTCATAATTAAAAAGTATAAATATTTTGGGAATTAAATTTTGTGTAAAGTTATATAAAGTAAACGTTACTCTATCATTTCAACTATATCATAACAAAAGATAAAGTCTTCATTATAAACGTATAATTGTGTTTTATTTTTCAAATCTTTTCGTACAATAAATGAAATTTTCACAGGAATACTTTCTATATTTTTACATAAATAAGAATTGATTTCATCTGTTTTTGAAGTTTCTTTTGGAAGATATTCTACGATTCTATAGTGTTGGATTTCGCTTGAATAGATTACAATTTTATTCTTTTCATAATCTAACTTTACGATAATATTTGTTGGTTTTGGTGTTGTCCATTTTCCCCAATCACCATTTCTATTTTTTTGAAGAACAGATAAAGATGTGGTTTTAAAATTAAATTGCTGTGCATTTAAAAAATTTACAGAAAATAATACTACGAAGACTATATATTTTAATAATTTCATCTGGATAATTTAAAAATCAAAATTACTTATTTCTTTTTTTGCAAGACGAAATTCACTCATTACATTATCAACAATAGTTTCAACAGGTAAAATATCATGAATTAATCCAGCTATTTGTCCGATTTCTAATTCTCCATCTTCTAAATCCCCTTCAAACATCCCTCTTTTTGCTCTTGCTCTTCCTAATAATGTTTTCAATTCTTCTGGAGTTGGACATTTAGCATATAATTCTTGAACTTCATTGAAAAATTTATTCTTTATTAAACGTACTGGAGCTAATTCTTTCAATGTTAATACAGTATCTCCTTCGTTTGTTTCTATGATTGTATTTTTAAAATTGTCATGTGAACTAGATTCTATTGAAGCTGCAAATCTACTTCCCATTTGAACTCCATCTGCTCCTAATGTCATAGCGGCCAACATTCCTCTTCCTGTTGCTATTCCTCCCGCAGCAATTAATGGTATAGAAATTTTTTCTCTCACCATAGGAATTAATGTTAATGTAGTCGTTTCTTCTCTTCCATTGTGTCCTCCTGCTTCAAATCCTTCAGCAACAACTGCATCAACTCCTGCTTCTTGCGCTTTTAGTGCAAACTTTGAGCTACTTACAACATGTACAACTGTAATATTATTTTCTTTTAAAAATGAAGTCCATGTTTTAGGATTTCCAGCCGAAGTAAATACTATTTTAACTCCTTCTTCTATTATAATTTGCATAATTTCTTCAATGTTTGGATATAACATTGGAACATTTATGCCAAAAGGTTTATTGGTTGCTTTTTTACATTTTTGAATATGTTCTCTTAAAACATCAGGATACATTGATCCTGCTCCAATTAACCCTAATCCTCCTGCATTACTAACAGCACTTGCTAATTTATAGCCACTGTTCCATATCATTCCTCCTTGTATTATTGGATATTTTATATTGAAAAGTTGTGTGATTTTATTCATTATTGTTTGATTAATTTTCCTTGCAAGTTAATATTATTAGAAGAAAAATCATAGAGATAAATTCCTGATGATAATGTTTCTAATTGAATATCTTGTTCGTCATTAATAACATTAACATCTAAAACTTTCATTCCCAAATTATTATACAAAACAAACTTTCCTATTACATTTTTATTTTGTTTAATCTTCAATACATTAGTAAATGGATTTGGATAAATTGAAATAACAGAAAGAGTTACGTTTTGAGATGATAGTACATTTGTAATTGCTAACTGAAAGTCTGGAACTCCGTATCCTTTGTATTGATCTGGTGTTGAGAATTGATCGGCTGACTCTTTTACATATTTTATAACTTGAGATGCTGTTAAATTTGGAACAGCAGACCAAAATGAAGCAATCATTCCTGCCAAAATAGGGCTAGCAAAAGAAGTTCCATTTCCATTAGAAAGTATATTTCCCGACGGATTACTTATTGTTACTCCTTGCCCTTTAGCACATACATCGGGTTTTACTCTTCCATCAAATGAAGTTCCAATTGAACTAAAGGAAGCGTAACTTTCTGTATTAGTCACTGCTCCTACTGCTAATATATTCTCTGCATCAGCAGGAATACTAATATGCTTTTCTTGTTTATTTCCGTCATTACCTGCGCTCACTACACAAACAATTCCTTTTGACATAGCTAAAGAAGCACCACGAGATGCAAATCCTATTTCACCATTGCGTTTTGAGTAATCATAACTATAATTTATGTTGTCATAATTAGTATAGCCTAATGATGAGTTTACTATGTCAACTCCTAAACTATCAGCCATTTCTAGCGCTTCTACCCAATACGATTCTTCAACAGGATTTTCTGATGTTGAATCTTCTGTAATAAACAAATAATATTGAGCATCAGGAGCTGTTCCTACAAGTTCTCCATCAGAAAATCCTCCCATTGTAGAAAGTACATTTGTCCCATGATAGTGTCTAGTATAAATATTTGTATCTCTATCAGGAAAATTGTATCCTCCTAAAATTAAATTATTATCAAAAAGTCTTTGAAATGGTTGTGCAGTATTAACTCCTGGAAATCCAGCATCAAGAATAGCAATTATTTTTCCTTGACCTGTATAATCTTGTTCGTGTAGTAAATGTCCGTTTAACATTTGAATTTGATTATTTGAGTTCCCGTAATTAAAATCTGCTAAGACTTCAAATTTATCATAAGTATTATTCGCTCTTTGAGCATTTGACGATCTATTTGATGGATTTAATGTATGATTTGCAAACTGAATATGATCTACAAAGTTATAATTTGTTAGCGCTTGAATATCTGTTTGTATTCCTCTAATATGTAATGCATTTAACCATTTTGACTTGGCTAAAACCGAGATTCCTGAAGTATTTTCAATTTCATTTATATATGTTATTGAAATAGGGATATCTAAATCGTCTAATTGAATATTTTGGTTTGTTCTTCTATCTAATGCTCTTTGAGAAAGCATTTCAAGTGGATTATTCATATAATAAGATGCATCAGGCTTATCTGTAAAATAAACCCATGCATCTTCTTGTGCTATTATTATTCCTGTAAAAAAAACAAATAGTAATTGTAATTTTATATTCATGTTTACATATATTATTCACAATCAAATATATGAAAATCTGAGCATTAGATTGCTAAATAACTGTAAAATATAAAAAGGTACCATAAGCTATTAATAATAAAATACCTTCTTTAAAGCTTAAACTTCCACGCTTAGGAAATATTACTAGTGGCAATAAAATAAATGCGAAACCTAACATCCAATAAATATCTTGTTCAACAATTCTTACATCTACTTTTTCAATAGGTTTAATTATTGCCGTAACACCTAACACGCTTAGTATATTAAAAATATTTGATCCTATGATATTTCCAATTGAAATATCATTTTCTTTTTTAATTGCAGCAATTATTGATGATGCTAATTCTGGAATACTTGTTCCTATTGAAACTACTGTTACAGCAATTACTCGTTTACTTACTCCTACATTTTCCGCCAAATTAACAGCTCCTTTTACTAAAAGTTCAGAACCACCCCATAATGCTACACCTCCTAAAGCAAGAAATCCAATAATTTTCAGATATGGCATGTTTTCTTCTTCTGAAACTTCTAGCTCTACCTGTACTCTTTTGTTCTTCTTTATCAATATTATTAGAAATATAGCTAAAACAAAAATAAATATTAAACCATCAATACGTGTTAAACCTCCATCAATTATTAAAAAAATGAATAATAGTGTTGAAGCAAGCATTTTTGTAGGCCAATCGGTAACATAAAAACTATTATCAACTTGAATGGTATTAATCAATAAAACAACTCCTAATACTAAACCTATATTTCCAATGTTTGATCCGATAACATTTCCTAATGCAATATCTGGGAAACCATCTAATGCTGCTTGAACACTCACGATCATTTCTGGTGCAGAAGTTGCAAATGAAACAACGGTTAAACCAACGATAATTTTAGATATATTAAGTCGTAAGGAAAGTCCTACTGATGATTTTAATAACCAATTTCCTCCCACGACTAATAATACTAGTCCTACAATAATAAATAATACGTTCATATAAAAATTTAAGAAATTACACCACTACCTAAAACTTCGTCATCTTTGTGCCAAGCTACAAATTGTCCTTCAGTAATTGCTGATTGAGGTTCATTAAACACAACATACATTCCATTTTCAAATTGATGTAATGTCGCTTTTTGTAAAGGTTGTCGATAACGAATACGAGCCATTACTTCCATTGTTTCATTAGGTTGTAAAGAAAGGTCTTCTCGTATCCAATGTACTTCTTCGTTTTTGATGAATAATGCTTTTTTATATAATCCTGGATGACTGCTTCCTTGACCTGTATAAATAATGTTTTTTTCAACATCTGTTTCAATAACAAATAGTGCTTCTTTTGTTCCTCCTACATTTAATCCTTTTCTTTGTCCTTTTGTAAAATAGTGAGCACCTTGGTGTTTTCCTACTACTTTTCCTCTTTCATTCGTGTAATCTCTATTTCTCGATTCGAATGCAAATGCTTCTTCTTCATTTGAAAATTTCATAGTCGTTTCATTAAAAATATCGGCATCTGATGATACTTCTATGATTATTCCTTCTTTTGGTTGTAATTTTTGCTGTAAAAATTCTGGTAAACGTACTTTCCCAATAAAGCAAAGTCCTTGTGAATCTTTCTTTTCTGCTGTAATCAAGTCTAATTTAGCTGCAATTTCTCTTACTTCAGGTTTTGTTAATTCACCAATAGGAAATAATGCTTTTGATAGTTGTTCTTGTGACAACTGACATAAGAAATAAGATTGGTCTTTATTGTCGTCTTTTCCTGCTAATAATTGATATACTTCTTCTCCATTATTTTCTATAATTCCTTTTCTACAGTAATGTCCTGTTGCTACATAATCAGCTCCTAATGACATTGCAATTTTCATGAATACATCAAATTTAATTTCTCTATTGCATAATACATCTGGATTTGGTGTTCTTCCTTGTTCATACTCTTTGAACATGTAATCAACAATTTTTTCTTTGTATTCTTCTGATAAATCTACTGTTTGAAAAGGTATTCCTAGCTTTTCAGCAACTAAAAGTGCATCATTACTATCTTCTAACCATGGACATTCATTTGAAATGGTCACTGAATCATCGTGCCAATTTTTCATAAAAAGTCCTATTACTTCATATCCTTGTTCTTGTAATAAATATGCTGCTACACTAGAATCTACTCCTCCTGAAAGTCCTACTACTACTCTTTTCATCTTTTTAAATTATTTTTTTTCACTTTCATTTTTCACTTTCAAATCTGAAGGATATAATTTTCCATCATCGCCACTTTTTAATTTAAAAGTCTTTCTGGTATCCTTTGATATTTTTTCTTTCTTGCTTAATTTTCCGTTTTCATATGTTTCCCAATATCCCCATTTTTTATCATTCTTGTATTGTCCTTTCAAACTTATCTTCCCTTCTCCATCATAATAAATTGCAACACCATTCAATTGTCCTTTTTTATAATTTGTTTCTTCTAAAATGGTCTCATTTTCTGCATACTTTTTATAAATTCCTTCTAATTTTCCATCTAAATAATTTGATTCTTCTGCTAAACTTCCATCTTTATAAAAAATTTTCTTTTTACCGTTTAATTTTCCTGATTTATAGTTTTCAATTGTCATCAACTGTTTACTTTCAAAATGATAGTATTTCCATTCTCCTTCTGGCACTTTATTTACTAATTTCCCTTCGCTAACTTTATCTTTCTTCTGATTGTAAAAAATAACATAACATGAACCATCTCCTTTAGAGAAATCGCGTGTAGCAATGATTGTTCCTTCTTTAGTATCATCAAAATAATTAAAAACTCCTATTTCTTTTCCATGATTAAAGCTACCTTCATATCGTGGTCTTTTAGATTTTTCATGATTTCCTTTCCACAAGCCATGGCGGTTACCTTTATCATCAAATTTGTTTATTTCTTCTTGAGAAAAAGTTGTAAAACAACATATAAGAAGGATAAAACTGGAAATTATTTTTTTTATTAACATTTATCTATATTTTTATTGGTTTAGAATGTGAAAGTATAAACTATATTTGACACACTCTTTTATACATTAAATAGCTTTTTTTTATTTAATATTTTTAGATTTGCTTAAACAATTGAATTACTATGAAAAACTTTGCAAAATTAATCAAATTAACTTTAATCGCTATAACATTTATAATGATGTTTTCTTGCTCTGATGATGACATTGTTACACCTGTTAGAAATAGTATTTCAGCGATCACATCTAAAAACCCTCAATTCAGCACGTTAATTGAAGCTTTAGACAAAACTGGTTTAACACAAACATTAGACCAAAATGGGCCTTTTACTTTTTTTGCTCCTACAAATGATGCTTTTGATACTTTTTTACTAGATAACGGTTTTTCTTCCATAAATGATATACCTGTTAACACATTAAAAGAAATAATATTAAATCATGTTGCTAATGAAAAAATGCTTTCAACAACATTTACAACAGGTTATATAAATTCATTAGCCAAAGGTTTTGCTTCTTCTACAAATAATTTAAGTTTATATCTTGATACTGGAGAGAACGGAGAAAACACAAAGATAAATGGAATTTCAATGATTATAAGAACTGATATTTTAGCTTCAAATGGTGTTATTCATGAAGTTGATAAAATAATAAATTTAGCAACTATAATTGATCATATAAAGGCAAATCCAACATTTTCTACTTTAGCAACTGCTGTAACAAGCACAGATAGCAATGGAAATGGATTTGGAGATCAAAGTGCTGTTTCAAATGCTTTAACAGAAAACACAATACCTTTAACAATATTTGCTCCTACAAATGATGCCTTTACAACTGCTACAACTGGAAGTGGCTTTGCGGTTGGAGCAACTCCATCTCAAGTTTCTACAATTTTACAATATCATGTTACTTCACTTGGAAATATATTATCTACATCTTTAACTGACGAACAAGTAATATCTATGATTACTGATCCATCACAAGATATTACAATTGATTTAAGCGAGCCTTCTATTCCTAAAATAACAGATCAGGCTACAACACAAGCTAATATTATAGCTCCTGTTAATATACAATGCTCAAATGGAATTATTCATACAATTGACAAAGTATTACAGCCAAATTTATAATGTATGAAAAATGAAAAAATCTCGATTTAGAATCTAAATCGAGATTTTTTTATGCTTGATTTTTCCCAAGTTCTTCCGCTCTTTTATTTGCTGATTTAATTCCTTTTTGAATATTATTTTGAATTTTATTTTGATTAAAAATTTCTAAAGCCGCTTCGGTAGTTCCTCCTTTAGATGAAACTTTAACAATCCATTCTTTTAATTCAATTTTACTTCGATTTTGCAATTGAACAGCTCCTATAAATGTTTGATTTACTAAGAACTCTGCTTCCGATTGTGTAAAACCTAATTCAATTGCTGCTTGAATCATAGCATTCATAAAATAAAAAACATAAGCTGGTCCACTTCCTGAAACTGCTGTAGCTGCATTTAACATTTCTTCTTTTTCAATATAAATTGATTTACCTGTAGTATTTATTAAATTTTGAATAATGAAAAGTTCCTTTCTATCAACGTTTGATGAGGCTGAAAAAACAGTCATTCCTAAGCCAATTTGAGTTGGAATATTAGGCATTGATCGCACTACTTTCTTACAGTTCAATTTATTTTGAATTGTCTCTATTGTAATTCCTGCCATAACAGATAGAATAACGTGTTCTTCTTTTATAAAAGGTTTAATATTTATTACTAAATCATTAAAATCTTGAGGTTTAACAGCTAAAATAATAATATCAACATCAAAAGTAATGAATGAAGGAATAAGATGAAAATTTGCTTTATCAATTGAAAGTCGTTGTTTCTTATCAACTTCGCTTCTGCTTAGAATAAAAATATCTTTTGAAGATACAAAGCCTGAACTTACAAAACTATTCGCGTAAGTTTGTCCCATATTTCCATAACCTATTATAAGTGTTTTCATGTTTTGTTTGTAATAAAAAACCCTGCAATATGCAGGGCTTTCAAAATTATTTTTTATTTGCGTTTTTTTGCGCTTCAGCTTGTTCCATCATTTCCCTCATTTTTCTTTGGAACTTACTTTCCTTTTTGGGTTTTGATTTATTTTCTTGAATTTTAGCTAAAATTTTATCTTCTTTTACAATGTAATTTTTAATTACTAACATAATTCCAATAGTAATTAAATTTGACACAAAATAATATAATGATAAACCAGATGCGTAGCTATTAAAGAAGAACAACATCATTAATGGTGAAATATAGAGCATTACTTTCATTATTTTCCCCATATCAGGCATTCCTTCTTGTGTAGGTGCGCTCATTTGCTGATCTCCTGTTGTCATTTTCATATAAAAGAAAATTGCTATAGCTGCTAATAATGCAAACAAACTTATATGATTTCCTGTAATGAATGTAATAACTGGAATATGTTGTTTCCAAGTTAAAATAGCATCATACGAAGATAAATCATCTGCCCAAAGGAATCCTTGTTGTCTTAAATCAAACATAGATGGGAAGAACTGAAACAATGCATAGAAAACAGGCATTTGCATTAATGCTGGTAAACATCCTGCCATAGGGTTTACTCCTGCTTTTGAATATAATTTCATTGTTTCTTGTTGTTTCTTCATTGCATTGTCTTTGAATTTTTCATTCAATTCTGCAATTTCTGGTCGTAAAACCTTCATTTTAGCTTGAGAAACATAAGATTTATATGTAACAGGTGACATTGCTATACGTACTAAAATAGTAAAAACAATGATTGCAATACCAAATGGTAAAAATCCGCTAATAAATCCAAATACTGGAATAAAAATATAACGGTTTATCCATCCGAAAATTCCCCAACCTAATGGCATTATTTCATCTAAATTTTTATCATATTTATTTAAAATATCGTATTTAGATGGTCCATAATACCAATTCATATTATAGTTTACAGCTCCATTTTTAACTTCTAATGGTAATTGAGCTACAAAATTCTTTGTAAAAATAGTATCTTTTTCTGTGTCTTCTACTAAATTATCTGATTTGAATTTTGCTGTTTTGAAAGGCGTATCTGTTAAAAGAATTGACGTGAATAAATGTTGTTTAAAAGCTATATAAGAAACGTCAATTGCTTCATCTTCTGAATCTTTTGCTGCATTTAAATAATCATCTTTTCCGTTTTCATATTCAAAAACTAATTCTGTATATCTGTTTTCGTAAGAAATACTTTTTTCATTACGATATGATTTTAATTGCCATTCTAAATCAATAGCTTTTGATGGATTGATTACATTTTCTAAACCTTGCGAGCGAATTGCAAAATCTAACATGTATTCTCCTGGTTTTAAAACATATCTATATTCTAAAAATTGATTTGGACCTGCTTTTAAACGCATTGTTACTACTTGATTTTCTCCTTCTTTTGAGAGTTTAGGCTCAAAGAATAAATCTTTTGTATGTAACACACGATTATCTGCTGTGCTAATTGCTAAGTCAAAATTAGCATTATTTTCTTGTATAAGTTTAATTGGTTTTTTTGAATCTTGTTCAAATTGATCAAATCCTAGTACTGTAGCTTCTACAATATATCCACCTTTATTTGCTATTTTTAAGGAAAGAACATCGTTTTTAATTTCTGTAAAATCGTTTTTTGCTGAAGGCAAAGTAGCTGAATAAGCAAATGATCCTAGTGTTTCTTTTGCTTTTGCTTGCGATAATGAATCCGTTCCAGAAGAAATTGTTTCAATGGCTTTGTCTGCAATTGTTTCAACTTCTTGTTTTTGCTCTTTCTTTGCTTGTTCTAATTTTTCTTTTTCCTTTAATTCTTCAGCAGTTGGTGTATTTGAATACATCATCCACATTAAAACTCCAGAGATTAATACAAATCCGATAATTGATTTAAAATCAAACTTTTTTTCTTCCATTTAAAATAGTATTCAGTTTACAGTAATAGTAAACAGTTATTTTTTATTTTTATGTTGAACCGCAGCAGCAACTAAACTCACAAAAAGTGGGTGTGGGTTTGCAACAGTACTTTTATATTCTGGATGGTATTGAACTCCTATAAAAAATGGGTGATTTTGTATTTCTACTACTTCAACTAAGCCCGTGTCTGGATTTAATCCTGAAGCTTTTAAACCAGCATTTTCTAATTCGTTTAAATACTTTCCGTTATATTCGTAACGATGACGATGACGTTCTAATATTTCTGTTTTTCCATAAATAGTATGTGCCAACGTATTTTCTTTCAAATTACATTTCCATGCTCCTAATCGCATGGTTCCTCCTTTATTTTCAATATTTTTTTGCTCTTCCATTAAATTAATAACTGGATGAGTTGTACTATCATTCATTTCAATTGAGTTTGCATCTGCATATCCTAATACATTTCTGGCAAACTCTATAACTGCCATTTGCATTCCTAAACAAATTCCTAAAAATGGAATATTATTTTCACGTGCATATTTAACTGTTTCTATTTTTCCTTCAATCCCTCTATTTCCAAATCCAGGAGCAACTAATATGCCATCTAATCCTTTTAATTGTTTTTCTGCCGTTTTGACATCTAAATACTCTGAATGTATTGAAATGACATTAACTTTTGTTTCATTGGCAGCACCTGCATGTATAAATGCTTCTAGTATTGATTTATAAGAATCTTGTAATTCTACATATTTCCCTACTAAACCAATATTTACTACATGTTTAGGGTTTTTATGTTTTTGTAAAAATTCATTCCAATTTTTTAAATCCGGAGTATTCTTTTCAGGCAATCCTAATTTTTTAAGGGTAACTTTATCTAATCCTTCTTCAAGCATTAAATTTGGAACATCATAAATTGTTGATGCATCTATAGATTGAATAACTGCTTCTTTTTTAACATTACAAAATAATGCTAATTTTTGACGTAAATCATCAGACAGTTCGTGTTCTGTTCTACATACAAGAATATCCGCTTTTATACCACTTTCCATTAATGTTTTAACAGAATGTTGTGTTGGTTTTGTTTTTAATTCTCCTGCTGCTGCTAAAAAAGGAACTAATGTTAAATGAATTACAATTCCATTTTCTTCTCCTAATTCCCATAATAATTGACGTACAGATTCTATATAAGGTAGAGATTCTATATCTCCTACTGTTCCTCCAATTTCAGTAATTACAATATCATAATCGCCACTTTGTCCTAATAGTTGCATACGTTGCTTAATCTCATTTGTAATATGAGGTACAACTTGAACTGTTTTTCCTAAAAACTCTCCCCTTCTTTCTTTTTCAATGACCGATAAATATACTCTTCCAGTAGTTACATTATTAGCTTGAGAAGTTGGTACATTTAGAAAACGCTCATAATGCCCTAAATCTAAATCTGTTTCTGCTCCATCATCTGTTACATAACATTCCCCATGTTCATAAGGGTTCAATGTCCCTGGATCTACATTTATATAGGGATCAAATTTTTGAATTGTTGCCCTATATCCTCTTGCTTGTAGCAATTTAGCTAAAGAAGCTGCTATAATTCCTTTTCCTAGGGAAGAAGTTACACCTCCTGTAACAAAAATATACTTTGTTTGATTCATTGTGTTGTGGTTTGTAGTTGTGTTCTGCTCATCTAATATAATTGTAAATCATTTAGATGATATGATAGTTACTATCTTCTTTATTAAAAAACGTGGCAAAAGTACAACTTAATTTGGGATTTTGATAATTTATAAATATGAAAATTGGGCTTTATTTCTAAAATTAAAGTATTAAAAATTAACTTTTTTTTCTATATTTGGCGAACTAACAATTAAAACTATAAAAAAATGGAAGTATCAAAGTTAAACAGATTTTTGGGTTATTTTATTGATGGTATAGTATCATATATTATTCCAGCAATTTTAGCATTTATAGCTGGGGCAACAGAGATGTATTGGCTTGTTTCTTTAAGCTATATCTTTTTAATCGCTTACCTTCTTCTAAGAGATGCACTATTTGGTGGGCAAAGTATTGGTAAAAAAGTAATGAAATACAAAGCTGTAAAAGAAGACGGTTCATCTTTAGACGGTGATTACATGGCTAGTATTATGAGAAATGTTACTTTATTCATACCTTTAGTTGATGCTATCTTAGTTTTAATAGACAAACCAAGATTAGGTGATAATATTGCAAAAACAAAAGTTGTTAACGTATAGTTTTCAAAACCATCTATATATAAAAATAAAGCTCCTTAATGGAGCTTATTTTTTTTTATTCTTGTGAGGTTCCTATTTCATTGATTTCATGATTTGAACTTTTTGGATTCTCTCCATATTCATTTCTTTTTTGTTCACCCTCAGTAGCAGCTAATATAATATTATAAATTGGAATTAATAAATACCAACCACTTTTACCAACATCATGCATTCTTCTTACTCCAACTGCTATAGAAGGTACTATTAATAATAGAGAATATATTAAATCTAATATTCCTGAATTTCCATTATTAAAAGTTAGTCCCGCTAAACCACTAATGAAGCCTAAGACAAAACTTATAATAAAATTTATTAGTACAAAATACCAATATTCCTTTCTCCTTGCTCTACCTTCAAAGTTTGAATAATTTTTTAAAACAACTTTTTTGAACCAATCAAACGCATTGTAATTGTGCTCTGTTTTTTCCATAATTTTAGTTTGTTAAAATTTTATTTTATCCAAAAATAAAAAAACAATAATTTGATTTTTATTTATAACAACAAACTTATTAACACTTAGGATTAATAACTCTTTATTTTTTGGAGAAATTTCTTCGAATATTTCTAATTAATTCTTCTAATCCGTTTAATTTTAGTTCATGAATTAGTTTTAATTGTTCGCCTAGTTGACCTTTTGGAAATCCTTTGTTACTATACCAAACAATATAATATTCTGGTAAATCAATAAGATAGTAATCTTTATATTTTCCAAAAGGCATTTTAGCATGTGCTAATTTTACGAGTTGTTCTTGGTTAGTCATTTCAATTTAAAATTTTATATAAAGAAAAGAGATTAAAAAATAATTCTAATCTCTTTTAAATATTCCTTATTTATGACTCATTATTTCCAGTTGAAAATAATTTCTTTTTTAATGTCTGGATGTAAGCTATAATGAACAGGACAAGTATTTGCTGTACGTTCTAAAATAGTCTTTGTTTTATCTTCTGGGTTGATATTCATATTAAAAGTTATATGAATTTCTGTAATTCTTCTAGGTTCTGTTCCCATTATTTTTGTTACTTCAGCAGTTGAACCTGATAAATCAACATTCAAATCGCGAGCTTTTATTCCCATTACGGTAAACATACAACTTCCTAATGCGTTTGCAACGGTATCAGTTGGTGAAAAGGCTTCTCCTTTACCATTATTATCTAATGGAGCATCTGAAATAATTTCTGAATTAGAACTTACATGTATAGACGAAGTTCTTAATTCTCCTAGATATGTTATTTTTGAGGTTGCCATCTATTTTACTTGTTTAATTGTTAAATCAGTATCATAATACATTAAATAGACTCCATTGTTTATTATATTTCCATTGTCATTTATATAATCAAATGAATTTTCAAAATATTCGGTTTTATAATTCTCTACAGATTTTGCAAATCCTTCTTCTTGGCAAATTCGCAATATTGTATCAAATGTAATATCAAATCCTTTTGAAGCTGGAACGCTTGGTGAAATACCATTTTCGTTTCTATATTTTTTATCAAATATTTTATCTGCTTCTAACTCTTCTTCATTTTTAGTTGAAGGGAATAACATATTTAATTCTGTTAAGTTTGCAATTGGAATATCTATATATTCAAAAGAATCATTCAGTTTAAAAACAACTAGTTGAACATCATAATCTCCTTTAATTTTCATTAAAAAATTAGTTGTATTCAATATTTGATTTGTAGTTTGTGATTCTATAATTACAAAATTCTTTTTCCCTTTTACAAGTAATGCTTTTAAGTTATTTAAATCAACTGCTCCACTTTCATTAAAAGCAGTATGTTTAACTTCAGGATAGTTTTTGATTAGAAAATCTTTTGTAGATTTTTTCTTAGCACTTATTACTGAAACTACATTTCCTTCCTTTTCTTTAAAGTATGCAAAAAGCTTACTTATCATATATTCTTCTGATGGAACTGCATTATAAAGGTTTGGTAATTTCATACCAACTTCTTTAGATAGAGGAGAAATTACTGGTGTATTATATTTTAATAAAAGTTCTGCTGTTGTCTCTGCATGAGAATTTTGGAAAGGTCCAATTACTGCATCTACATTTGAAAAATCATTATCTTTTATTAATTGTGCAATATTAGATGATGTTCTAGTACTTTCAACATTTAGAATTTTCACATTTACTGGCAATCCTAATACTTTTGCAGAATCTATCGCCATCATTGCTCCTGCATAAAAATCTAAAGTTAAATTTAGAAGAGGTGTATCTTTAATTTGTTGACGAATAGACGCTGTATTTTCATCTATTTTACTTAAATTGAATGGTAATAATAGTACTAAATTTCTTTTTTTATCTTTCTTAATTGTACTTAATAAGTTAACTAATGGTTTTTCTATAAAAAGAGAGTCTTGTTTTGAATCATTTGGTAATTTTAAAACCATGCCTTCTTTTAATCCTTCTTCGAGTTCTGGATTAAGCTTTATAAGTTCTTTTTGTGATAGTTTTAGTTCTTTTGATAAACTATATAAAGTTTGCTTTGGTTTTACAGTATATAATTTTGCGTCGTTAACCTGTGTTATTGTTTTTGAAGAAGCTTTTTTAAGTGTTAAAATTGTTCCTTCTTTTAATCCATCTTTACTATCTGGATTTTGTGCTATAATTTCATCAATTGAAATATTATATTTTGTTGCAATTCCGTATAATGTTTCTTTTGGCAGTACTTTATGAGAAAAAGTTTCTACTGTATTTTTCGTGTTTTGCACTTCTACATAATTCTCACTTACGGCTGACTTTTCTTTTCCAACAATTATTTCTTGTCCTTTTTTTAATCCATCCTTTAAAAGTTCTGAATTCCATTCTTGAATTTGAGCTACAGTAACTTCATATTCTTTTGCAATACTATATAGTGTTTCTTTTGATTTTACTTCATGAACAATATTTTTTGTTTCTGCTTCTGCTTTTGTTTCTTTAACTGTTCTTTTCGGGATTAATAATACCGTGTTTTCTTGAATACCGTTTTTAGCATCTGGATTTAGTCTATAAATATCAAATGGTGTTATTTGGTATTTTTTTGCAATACTAAAAATTGTTTCTCCTTTTTCAACATTGTGCTTTAAAAATGAGTCTTGTTTTGTTTTTGCAACACATGAAGAAAAAATGAACAAAACAAATAAAAGCTTGAAAATTCTCATAATTTTAATTATTAATCTTATTAAATAACTTGTCTATTTACTTTTTATTATATTTTAATTGTCAAAATCTATTCCAATTTTAATTCGACAATTGTAGTTTGGGCGTACAAAGGTAAACTTTCTTTCTTTTTTATTGTGTATAAAGTTTCTTCAAATGTTTTAAATTTTTGAGAATATATGTAATATGAAAAAGTATTGATGTCATAGAAAAAGCTTGTTTTTAGGTCACCTTCGTCTGACAATGCTCTTGTAAAACGATCTCTTTCCTCCGTATCTTGTGTAATCTTCAATACTAAATAAAACCCATTTTCTTCATCTTTTAAATTTGTAATGGTTTCCATAGCTGGAACTCTGTCTTTATTAAAATTACTCTTCTTAATTTCCATTCTAATATCTTCCAGTAACATTGGTTCTTCAACTACTTCTATTATTTTTTTATCTTGTCTTATTTTATTTTGATAACGTATCAATTTTTGAAGTGCAAGTCTATCATCGTATTCTCTAGCTGAAGCACTGTAAAATGTTGCTTTTTCTATACGTTTTGTGATCTCATATTCTTTTTCTTTTTCTAATCTTTCCATTTTAAAGAAAAGAGATTCATTTGTTTTATCACTATTTGCGTGTAATTCTTGTATCTTTCTTATTTGTTCTAATTCAGCTTCACGTTCAGCTTCGGCTTGTTTTACACTTTTGTTACGTCTTTTTAATTCTTGTTCTTGTTGTACGTTTACTCGTTGTACTTTGTTCATTAAATCGACATAATTCTTTCTAGATTCATTTAAGTCTCTTTTTAATTGAACAATCATTTTATTTGTTTCTATTCTATTGGCTTGAGATTCTTTTTGAAGCTTTTTATAAGTATCTACATCATCTATATTTGATTTTTTTAAATTATCTAAATCATTATACATATTCACTACTAATGAATCTAATTTTGATGATAGAATGTCTTGAACGTTTTTATTTGATTCTAATATTAATTTTAGTTTTTCAACTGAATTCCCTTTTGATTCATCAATTTCTTTCAGATCAACGTCTAATGAATTCAATTTTATAATTTTTTGATTCATTTCTTTTTGCACAATTAATTTATCTTCTAAATCTTCTATTTTAGAGTTTTGTGCTTTACTCTTTTCAATTATAGCTTGCTTTTCGGCTAATGCAACCATTAATTCTTCACGTTCATTCTTAGGTTTTATGCCCGACGAATTGATTGCTAATATAGTTCCTTCAACAAGTCCGTTTATAATTTCTGGATTTTGTATTTCTAATTGTTCTATAGAAATTTTATAGGTTTTTGAAATTGAATATTTTGTTTCACCAAGTATAACTTTATGAAATACTGTTTCATTTGTAATTATTCTTGGCTTTCCATCTAATGTTTTTTTCTTGTTAGGAATTTTTATTTTTTGCCCTGTTCGTAGTCCTTCTTTTAACACCTCTTCGTTTATATCTTCTAAGTCTTGAACAGATACATTATAGTTTCTAGCAATTCCAAATAGGGTTTCTTGTGATTGAACAATGTGTTCATTCTTATTTGAATTTAATTTTGATTGTTTTTTTTGAAGTTTTTCTGGAATTAAAATTACTTGTCCTATTTTAAGTGAATTATCTGTAAGATCTGTATTAATCTTTTTGATTTCATCAACTGAAACATTAAATTTCTTTGAAATAGAATACAATGTTTCTTTAGGTTGTATTGTGTAGTTATTTGTTTTAATTTCTTGGGCAAAAAGGAGGTTAGAGCATGCTAATAAAATTAAAATGTATTTCATGAATGAATGTTTGTTTGTTTTAAAAATTAAGAAAGTCATTACAAAGTTATTTATTGTAATGACTTTTCAAAGTTTTTTCAACTAAATATTATTCTTATTCCCATTCAATAGTTGCTGGTGGTTTTGAACTGATATCGTAAACGACTCTATTTACGCCTTTTACTTTATTAATAATTTCATTTGAAGTTTTCATTAAGAAATCATATGGTAAATGTACCCAGTCTGCTGTCATTCCATCTGTAGATTCAACCGCTCTAAGTGCAACTACTTTTTCATAAGTACGCTCATCTCCCATTACACCAACACTATTTACTGGAAGTAAAATAGCTCCTGCTTGCCATACTTTATCATATAAGCCATGTTCTTTTAATCCGTTTATAAAAATAGCATCTACTTCTTGAAGGATAGCTACTTTTTCTGGAGTGATATCACCTAAAATACGAATTGCTAAACCTGGACCTGGGAAAGGATGACGCCCTAATAATTCTGGATCAATTCCTAAAGTTGCTCCTACTCTACGTACTTCATCTTTAAACAACATACGCAATGGTTCTACGATTTTCAATTTCATAAAATCAGGTAAACCACCTACGTTATGATGTGATTTTATTGTAGCACTTGGTCCGCCAGTAGCTGAAACTGATTCTATAACATCAGGATATATTGTTCCTTGCCCTAAAAATTTAACATCAGTTAATTGATGAGCTTCATCATCAAAAACTTCAATAAAAGCATTACCAATTGCTTTACGTTTTGCTTCTGGATCATCTAATCCTGCTAAAGCATCATAAAAACGTTTAGATGCATCAACCCCTTTTACGTTTAATCCCATTCCTTTATATTGATCTAATACACTTTGGAATTCGTTTTTACGTAAAAGTCCATTATTAACAAATATGCAATATAGGTTTTCACCAATGGCTTTATTTAATAAAACTGCTGCAACAGTAGAATCTACTCCTCCAGACAATCCTAGAACTACTTTATCATTACCGATTTTTTCTTTCATTTCGGCAACAATTTCCTCAACAAAAGCATTTGGTGTAAAGGTTTGTGGTACTTCTGCAATTTTCACTAAGAAGTTTTCTAACATTTGTTTTCCGTCTGTTGAATGATATACTTCTGGGTGAAACTGAATCGCATAAGTAGTTTCTCCTTCTATTTTATAAGCTGCATTTTCAACATCTTTAGTACTTGCTAAACGCACAGCACCTGTTGGCAACGCTTTAATAGTATCTGAGTGACTCATCCAAACTTGGCTTCCTGCCGACACACCTTCTAAAAACACCTCATTTTCTTTAATATAAGAAAGATTTGCTCTTCCGTACTCACGAATATTTGAAGGCGCTACTTCTCCTCCTGAAAAATGGGCTAAATATTGTGCACCATAACAAACTGCCAATAATGGTTTTTTACCTCTAATTTCTGACAAATCTGGATGAGGAGCATCTTCTGCACGAACAGAGAATGGGCTTCCTGAAAGGATTACTGCTTTATAGCTTGATAAATCTTTTGGAGGATTATTATATGGAAAAATTTCACAAAAAATATTTAGCTCTCTTACTCTTCTCGCTATTAATTGCGTGTATTGTGAACCAAAATCTAAAATTAATACGTTGTGTTGCATTGTTGTACTTTTATTTTAAAAGTTTTGAGTTGTTATTGTTTTTTTTTTAAATACATTCGAATATTAAAAAAGATGCTGAAACAAGTTCAGCATGAAATTCTTTTAGTATTCAAAAGTTCCGTATTCACTATTTATAGTCAATTTTTTCTCATTTGAAGCTTCAACTCTTCCTACAATTTGAGCTTCTATATTAAATGATTTAGAAATTTCAATGATGTCAGTTGCTATGTTAGCAGGAACATAAATTTCCATACGATGACCACAATTGAATACTTGATACATTTCTTTCCAATTGGTTTTCGATTGTTCTTGTATTAACTTAAACAATGGTGGCACAGGAAATAAATTATCTTTTATAACATGAACATTATCTACAAAATGAAGTACTTTTGTTTGTGCTCCACCACTACAATGTACCATTCCATGAATTTTATCTGATTTATATTTTGATAAAATTTTCTTAATTACTGGTGCATAGGTTCTTGTAGGTGACAATACTAATTTTCCTGCATCGATTGGGCTATTTTCTACTACATCGGTTAATTGGGCTTGACCCGAATATACTAATTCATTAGGAACAGATGCATCATAGCTTTCAGGATATTTTTCGGCTAAATATTTAGCAAATACATCATGACGAGCAGAGGTTAATCCGTTGCTTCCCATTCCTCCATTATATTCCTTTTCATAGGTAGCTTGTCCGTAAGAGGCTAAACCTACAATTACATCTCCTGCTTGAATGTTTGCATTATCGATAACATCGATACGTTTTATTCTTGCTGTAACGGTAGAATCTACAATTATTGTTCTTACTAAATCACCTACATCGGCTGTTTCTCCTCCTGTTGAATGAATAGTTACACCATGTTGTTTTAAATCGGAGATTAATTCTTCTGTTCCATTAATAATTGCTGACAAAACTTCCGCAGGAATAACACTTTTATTTCTTCCAATTGTTGAAGAAAGTAAAATATTATCTGTTGCTCCTACACATAATAAATCGTCAATATTCATGATTAATGCATCTTGCGCAATTCCTTTCCAAACCGAAATATCACCTGTTTCTTTCCAATACATGTACGCTAATGCTGATTTTGTACCAGCACCATCTGCGTGCATAATAATACAGTAATCCTCGTCATTTGTTAAGTAATCAGGAATGATTTTACAGAATGCTTTTGGGAACAATCCTTTGTCAATGTTTTTGATGGCATTATGCACATCTTCCTTAGAAGCAGAAACTCCTCTAAGATTGTAGCGTTGGCTCGTTTCAGAACTCATTGAAAGTAGTGTTGTTTTAAACTGAAATTCTTCAGTTTGTAGTTGTTGTGCAAAGATAGTTTTTTAAATCAAAACTTAGAAATTTGAAATTAGAAAACTGTTTAAATTTTTACTTTAAAGACTCCTCCAACTAATTCTGAGTCATTATCAGGAAATAAAATATTAGTGAAACTAAATGAAGTATAGCATTCTTCCTGTTTAGATTCTACATTATATTTTAAGTTTACTTCTTTTATTAGCATTGTAGTTTGATTATTCAACGTAATCTTAACATCAATATTATTAGCATTAATTGTTGTTTTAGGATAGAGTTGAATTGTGTTAATTCCTTCAATAAAATTATAAGGTACTTCGTTTCCTATTACATCTGTTATTTTAATATCGCTTTCTGCAAATGTTTCGTTTTCAAAAACATTTTCATTTGTTGTCTCATCTATAATTTCGACAAAAAAAGTAGCTGGAACTGGATGTTTTCCTTCCAAACATTTATCTGAACAACTTAAAAAAAGTATGCTTATTAATGTTATACAAAATATTTTTTTCATAATTATTTTCTTATAATTTCTATTTCTACTCTTCTATTTGCTGCTGCTTGTTCTTCATTTTTTTCAGGAATTGGATACATAGGTTGAGTGACTCCAAATCCTGTAACTAATATTCTTTGTTGTGATACTCCTTTGACAACTAAAAATCGCCTTACTTGTTTGGCTCTTTCTAATGATAGGTTCCTTCTGTCTTCATCTACACAACAAATATGTCCTTGTATCTGTATTTTTAAACTTGGATTGTTTTGCATTACAAATAATAAATCATATAGTGCTGCATTTGACTCTTGTGTAATTGCAAATGTATTTTGATAAAAATTGATGTTTTTTAAAATTATTTTATCTCCTACTTTTGCATGCTTTACTTTTTCATGAAGTGGTGCATTTTCATCAACAACTATTGCAACTGTATCTATTTCTTTTTCTTCAATTCCTAGGATTTCGTTTTCTTTATGCAGATCTTCTTCAAGAATATAATAAATAGTAGCTTTTCTGTTTTCTGCTTTATTTCCTGAATGGGCAAATTTTTCTCCAAAACTTCTTGTTTTAAAGTCTTCTCTTATTTGAACTTCTTTCTTTATAAAATTATGGATAAAACTGACTCTTTTTTGTGCTAAACTATCATTATAACTAGAAGATCCTACTTCATCTGTGTAACCGTTTATAGCTACAATTTTTGATGTTTTATTTTTTGCAATCCAATCTTTTAGTTTTATTTCTTCTTGAGTTGTTAAATCATACTTATCACTTTCAAAAAATACAGAAAATTGCTCTTGTGCAAAAAGTGTATTAATAAGAAGTATAAATATTATTAAAAAGCGAACTCTCATAATTGTATTTTTTTACGAAGTAACAACTTTTAAATTATATATAAAAGTGTGCTAAAGTGTAAAAATATAAAAAACGTGGTTATTTTTTAGAATATACACGTTTGTTTTTAATTGATTTTAATTTTTTATTTCCAATCAGGCATAGTTACATTATCAATATAGAGGTAGGCTCTTTGGTGTTACTTGAATTTATAATCCCTGAATTTTTATAAAAGTTAAAAACCTATTCGTTATGAATAGGTTTTTAATATTTTTTGAAGAACTATCTAAGTTTTTTTTGAAAACATATACTGTTTTCAATTCCTTTGTATTGTCCGTAATTAGGAATTACTTGATAATTGTTTTTATGATAGAATTGTATTGCTTCTATTTGTCTTATTCCTGTTTCTAAGATACATTTATTATAAGATAATTCGAAAGCCCATTTTTCTAATTCATTAATAATCATTTTAGCAAATCCTTTTTTCCTTGCTTCTGTTTTTGTGAACATTCTTTTTATTTCCATAGTTTGTTTATCAAACGGTTTTATTGCACCGCAAGCAACAGCTATGTTGTTTTCAAATAGGACAATTACATTATTTATTGTGTCTATTTTATTAAACTGATCATAAAAATCATGTTCTTCCCCGTCTTTTTCAGCAAGATACACGTCTAATAATTGTACTAATGCTATGAAATTAGTATTCTTAGAGTCTGTTCTTACAATTTCAATCATTTATTATTATCTTACAAATAATAATTCTCTGTATTTTACTAAAGTCCACATTTCGTCATCAATAAGTAGTTCTAACTTGTCTGCGTGATAACGAATTTCTTCAAAATATGGTTTTACCTTATTACAATATGCTTCTGCCATTTTCACTGCGTCTGAAATATTATTTGCTTTCTTACGCTCTTCTATCATTGCTTCTACTTTTGTATTAATTCCTTCAATGTGTTCTGAAATTTCTTTAATTAAAGTGATTTGTTCTTTTCCGATTTTTTCAAATTCTTTTCCGAAAATTTCTTTTAGTCCTTTTACGTTTTCAATTAATGTGTTTTGGTAACGAATTGCTGTTGGAACTACATGATTGCGAGCAATATCTCCTAAAACTCTTCCTTCAATTTGAATTTTTTTAGTGTATTCTTCTAATTCTATTTCGTAGCGAGCTTCTACCTCAACATGGTTCATTATTTCTAATTCCTCAAACAATTCAATTGCTTTTTTAGAAACTTTAGCTTTTAATGCTTCTGGAGTCGTTTTATGGTTGCTTAATCCACGTTTTTTAGCTTCTTTTTCCCAAGCTTCACTATATCCATCTCCTTCAAAAAGGATATTTTTCGTTTGTTTTATATATTCTCTTAATACATTAAAGATTGCTTCGTCTTTCTTTAATTCTTTTGTATCAATTAATGTGTCTACTTCTTTTTTAAAGTCTCTTAATTGTTTTGCTACAATTGCATTTAATGTTGTCATTGAAGTAGCACAATTCGCTGTTGATCCTACTGCTCTAAATTCAAATTTATTTCCTGTAAATGCAAAAGGTGATGTTCTGTTTCTATCTGTATTATCTAATAAGACATCTGGTAGTTTTCCTACTACATTTAATTTTAAGTCTGTTTTTTCTTCTGGTGACAATTTTCCTTTTGTTACACCTTCTAGTTCTGCTAATACTTTTGTTAATTGTTGTCCGATGAATACCGAAATAATTGCTGGTGGTGCTTCATTTGCTCCTAAACGGTGATCATTACTTGCTGATGCAATTGATGCACGCATTAGTTCTTCGTAATCATGAACGGCTTTAATAGTATTAATAAAGAATGTTAGAAATTGTAAGTTACTCATAGGAGTTTTTCCTGGTGATAATAGGTTTACTCCTGTATCGGTTGCTAGTGACCAGTTATTATGTTTTCCTGATCCGTTTACTCCTTTAAATGGTTTTTCATGAAATAGTACTTTATAATCGTGACGTTCTGCTACTTTTTGCATTACATCCATTAATAAAGAGTTATGGTCTACCGCTAAGTTTGTTTCTTCAAAAATTGGTGCTAATTCAAATTGACTTGGCGCAACTTCATTGTGACGTGTTTTTACTGGAATACCTAATAGCATACATTCGTTTTCTAAATCTCGCATATATGTTAGCACTCTTGAAGGAATTGATCCAAAGTAATGATCGTCTAATTGTTGTCCTTTTGCCGCTGTGTGTCCTAAAAGTGTTCTTCCTGTAGCTAATAAATCTGGTCTAGCGTTTGCCAATGCTCTATCAACTAGGAAATATTCCTGTTCCCAACCTAATGTTGGTGTAATTTTTTTTACGTTTTTGTCAAAGTATTTTGCTACTTCGGTTGCAGCATGATCGATAGCTTGTAATGCTTTTAATAATGGTGTTTTATTATCTAATGCTTCTCCTGTATAAGAAACGAAGATTGTAGGAATACATAAAGTGGTTCCGTATATAAAAGCTGGAGATGTAGGATCCCAAGCTGTGTATCCTCTTGCTTCAAATGTGTTTCTAATTCCTCCATTTGGAAATGAAGATGCGTCTGGTTCTTGTTGTACTAATTGACTTCCTCCAAATTTTTCTACTGGATCAGAGCCATCAAATGAGGTTTCAAAAAAGGCATCGTGTTTTTCTGCTGTTGTCCCTGTTAATGGTTGAAACCAGTGTGTATAATGGGTTACTCCTTTATTTAATGCCCATTCTTTCATTCCCATTGCAACATATTCCGCTATATTACGATCAATTTTTGTCCCTAACTGAATTGCATTCTGTACTGCTTTATAAGCATCTGGTGTTAAAAATTGGCGCATTGATTTATCATTAAAAACATTGCTTCCAAAAATGATAGATTTTTTTTCTAGTTTTTCAACAACTACTGGTTTTCTACCTGCTGTTTCTTTTAATGCATTAAAACGAAATGTTGACATAAAGTTGTGTTTTAAAAGTTATACCCCTTGTTTTACGATGCAAATATATTTATTTTTTATTACATTTTAAAAGTAACCCCTAAAAAAATAGGGTTAATCACAAAATAAAAACTTTTACTAAGCTTTTTTGAGAAATAAAACTAAAAATAAGTTGTTTAGCTTTCTATTTTGTGGTCTTTTTTTATCTTTGATATATGAAGACATCTTATTTACACATGATCATGTTAGGTTGTACTCCAAAAGGTAGATTAACGGAACAACATGATATTTTTTTTGGCATTGGTACTACTCTAGTTGAATTAAAGGAAGATATGGTCGATTTTTGGCCTGAAGCTAATGGTAAGATTCATGTTGATGCTTGGCAAAAAGTAACTAGTGTAGATGAGTATTCTATTGAAGTTATTGCTAGAAATGAAAAAAATGAGCAAGAAGAGAAACTTTTCTTTTTGAATTTAGGTGGTTATAAAGAAAATGAATTTGAGGAATATCATTATAAGGTTTTAACTGTTGCTAAAAGTAAGGCTGAAGCTATAAAAAAAGCTAAACAAACTGCTTTTTATAAGCATTATAATTTTAAAGGGGCTGTTTCTCACATTGACGATCAATATGGTGTTGATGTTGATGATATTCACAATATTGAAGATATTTTATTACCAAAATTTAAATCTTTATATCAATTAAGAATCACAAAACAAAATGATTTAATTACTGATGAAAAACACATTGGTTATTTAAAATTTGATAAAATAAAAAGATAAAAAATAGTACTATAATTTTATCAGATCGAACTTGTCTAAATTTTTAAAGAATAAGTAAATAAATTATTTTGACAAGCTCAATCTACTAGTATAAATGCTATCATAATGATTCAACCTACAGTGTCTTCCCCAATTGTATACCCAAAAAAGAAATATAACCGCCTATTCTTTGCATTGTTTTTTATATTAAATACAATGTAAAAAATAATCTTGATTTAATCATAATTCAAATTCTATTAAATAATACTTTTACAAAAACAAAAAATGAACAAAAAAATTATTCTTAAATTAGTTCTTTTATTATTAATAAATATCAGTAATAAAATTTTTTCTCAATCAGTATCATTAACCGTAAATAACGTAAATGGTAGTGGAATAAGTTCAAGCCAACCTATTTCAATTAATGCAAATACAACAGCTACTGTTTCACTAGACACACAGGTTACACTTGCTAATGCTCCAAGTGACAACTATCCTGGAACAATTAAGATTTACTATCAAAAAAACACATCTTTTCCAATAAATGTTGCCAATGGTGGTGATGGTGGAGGTCTTTTATTTTTAGGTTCTACAACTGCATATAGAAGTTTTACAATTACTTTAAACTCTGGCCAATTTGATGCAACTGGTGGTTACATTTACGCTGAATACCAAACCTATTCAGGTATAAAATACAAAAGCGCAAATAAATCTGTTGTTGTAAGTACGACAACTGGTGGTGATGGTGGAACTGGTAATAGTAGTGGCAATTGTACTTCATGCGAATATTATGAGATTGTTCCTTATGCTGCTGTACCAATATCTCCAGAATTACCAATATCTATTCCAGGAAGTAAAGAGTTTACATGGGTTTATTATGATTATAATAACCCTACCACCTTTGAGACTCCTTATGATTTTATAGATAGACAAGGTAATATGGCCCAAGCTTATTCTTCAGCTGTTTTGAAACAAAAGAAAAAAACATATGGTATAGTTAGTAATACTGGTGAAGCAGTAACTATAATTTCATATTCGAAAACGTTCAGAATTTTCATGAATAGACCCTTTGAAAATATATCAAGATTGAAGTTTTCAAATAATATTGAGGCAGAACAATATTTACCTTATGGATCGATACCACAAACTATAGTTGGGAATAATGCATATATCGTTAGTTCAGATCGTAATACTCCTAATATTCCTGTAAATAATTACCAGTGGCAAACAAGAATTGCAAACCCTACTATGCCTAATTGGGATAACTATGTTGATTATAAAGAAAGTTATGGATGGAAAGACATTCCTAATGCAACACAGAAAGATTATACACCAACAAATTCAGTTAATCAAGCAAGGCAATACAGAAGATTAGTAATTGATATAAATAACCCAGCTAATGTCATTACAGCAAGAAAGGCAGTTACCAGCAATGTAATTGGAATATACCCAACTAACAATAGCAATATCACTAATACAATTTGTTGTAGTCTGACTAGTGGATCAGAATCAGTTCAACCATTTCTTGGAAGCGATCCAACTTTAGACATGAATAATCACTTTTATCTATGGCAGTTTTCACATGATAATATAAATTGGTATAACATAGATAAAGAATTTTCAAAAGACTATACTCCAAATCAAAGAGCAAGTCGATCAAATAAAGTTTATTATCGCAGAATGGTAGTTAAAAATGATTTTACGTATTATTACCCAAGTAATTCAGTCTATGTAGAACGAACGAATAGAGCATCAAAATTAATGGTAGAAAATAATGATAAAAATGTTACTTTCAACATATATCCAAATCCCTCATCCTCAATTTTAAATATAGAAATTAATAGCAAAAATTTCCCATATTCAATTAAAATTATAGATCTTATAGGTAGTGTTTTAATTAGTGAAAAAAAAATTAATTCTAAATCATTAAGTTTAGATATATCAAATTTACCGAAAGGAATGTACAATTTAATTATAGAAGGAAATGACGAAATATTTTCAAAAAAAATAATTAAAAATTAATAAGATAAGTAAATTTAATTTATAAATAAGAAAGAGGAACTTTCTATTCCTCTTTCTTATTTATAAATCACTATAAAATTTCAACATTTTTATCGTCTATTCCGAAATACTTTATAACCTCTTCATAATTAGAATAGTCTATAGAGTTTGTAGTTTTTGAAAAATAACCTGGAACAATTACAATTCTAAAAGTTTGATTATTAATAAATTCAGGTGTATTTGATAAATTATAAGTACCATCAGCATAAATTGTAAAATCTTCTTTACTAAAATCAAAATCATAATCTAATTCATCTCCGTTATCAAAAAACACTGTTCTTGGAATTAATTGCCAAACAGGTGTATTTGAATTAATTAAATCGGTCAATCTATATATTAGAATAACATCTGATGCATAAATTTGTGGATTTAATTCTCTATAGATAAAATATCCACCAGTAGAATTATTAAAACTAAAATTTACATTTTTTAATTCAAACACTTCACTAATGGTATCATTATCAAAGTTATCATCTACAATTACTTCTTCTTTAACACAACTTTGTAGCGTAATCATCCCGATTAAAGCTAGAATTAAGGTCACTTTTTTCATATCTTTTTTTATTTTTATTTTCTATATAAAGATAAACAATAGTCGTGCCAATATTTTAGTTTATTTATTTTTTTAACAAAATCCTGCTGCTGAACATATTTCATTTGCTACTACTGATGCTCCAAAAGCAATTGAATTTACTGCTACTCTAATGCATTGAAGTGCTAATGCTGGTGATATTCCTAATGCTGATGCTAATGAGCCTACAATGCTTGAAGTAACTACTATTTCTGCTAATGCTACAGCACTCATTACTACTAAAACTCCTGCTGTTGCATAAGCAACTGATTTACAAGCCAAGCAACTTAATCCGTAAGTGGATACATTAGATGAGCTAATACTCATTTGCCCTAAAGATTCATTTAGAAATGTTTCAAATCCTTTATTATTTACTAAAGTTGGTAATCCCATTTTATAAAAGTTTTGGTTTGAAAAATTATTTACTGAGATAGATTCTCTTGTAAATATTTCTTGATTTGAAAAATATTCTTTAACTCTTTCTACTGCTGGAATATTAGTTTCTTCTGAATAATTTCCTTGAACGGTTATGTTTTCAGAATAGGTAAGTTCTTCTTTTCCATCAAACTTACTTCCTAGCGCATTTAAAGCTACCATAATACTATTTACAATTCCTTCCCAATGTGCTGTTTCTAAGCCTCCTGGCCAAAAGGTAGGATCTATTCCTCCGTTTTTTGTTCCTATATAATGATTTGCTAGCATAATTGTAATGGTTCCATCTGCATTGAATATTTGGTCTTTTATCCAGTGTAGTGCAATATTAGTAAGTGGTCCTAAAGCTAAACCTAAACCTCCTGTTGCAGTTCCTACAGCTGCTCCAAGTGCTGTTGATACTTGGTCAATTATAACATCTAATCCTTTTGAGGTGTTTCCTGTGAATTCTTTCCCTATTGTAAGGACTACAAATTTTTCTGTATATGTTTGTTCTCCATTAAAATAGGAAACTGTGTATTTAAATGGTTTTGACACATATCCTGTTAATCCTTTTATAATGTCGTTTAAATTTTCTTTATTTTCCATGATTTTTAGTTTTAGTTTTCCTACTCGTTTGGCTTTTCGGTTACGCCTTGTTTTTATTCTGGTTTCTAATCTCCATTTTAATTTGTTTATTGGTTAGCTAACTACATGGTAAAATTCTTTATTTATATTCATAAAAAAATCCCCAACAATGGGGATTTTTTTATGCTTAACAGGTTTTTAATCTGTTTTTTTACTATTATTTTATGTTTATTTTTCTGATTGTACCAAAGCTTTATTTGATTGAGCCACTGTCTTATCTTGTTAAGACATTGCTTTGTTTGGTTAGGATACTATTTTATTTATTTGGTTTTATACTTTTTATTATATAGTGTTTAAGAGGTTAAAAGTCGTATTTTCTTTCAATTGCAAATCGGATTAAATCGGTTTTTCCGTAAATATTCATTTTTTTTAAAATGTTTTTTCTATGTGTGTCTATTGTGCTTTTGGCAACAAATAGTATGTCGGCTATTTCTTGTGATGTTTTTCCTTCTCCTACTAATCTAAGTATTTCTTTTTCTCTTGTGCTTAGAATGATTTCTTCTTTGGTTGTGGTGTCTTTTGTAATTATAGCATCATCATAGAATGGAGTGTTCTTGGCTACGCTTTTTATTGCTTCTACTAGTTTTTTTAGAGATGAATTTTTCATGATATATCCTATTGCTCCTGCATTTTTCATTTGTTCAATTGCTTCATCTTGGTCAAACATGCTAAAGGCTATTATGTTTATACTTGGAAATTCTTTTTTTATTATTCGAGTTGCTGTAATGCCATCGCATTTGGGCATTCTTATATCGGTTACAACAATGTCGGGTTTTTTATTTTTAACTAGTTCTATTAGCATTTCTCCATCTAATGCTTCTCCTATTACTATTATGTCTTCTTCATATTCTAATGCTAGTTTTATTCCATCTATTAGAGCTTGATGATCTTCTGCTATAACTATTCGTATCATATTGGTAAGTCTATTATTATGGTTGTTCCTTTTGAAATTTTACTATCAATTGTAAATACTCCATTTAATTGTTCTATTTTTCTTTCTATATTTTTTAGTCCTATTCCTCCATTTTTATTTATATTTTCTGGATTAAAGCCGCAACCGTTGTCTTCAATCATTATATTAATTTCTTTTTTATTGTATTGATTTAGATAAATATTTACTTCTGTTGCTTTTGCGTGTTTTATGCTATTTGTGGATAGTTCTTGGATGATTCTAAATAGTAATACTTCTATAGTGTTGTCTATTCTTTCATTTAGTCCGGATGGGATAACATTAAAAATAATTTTGTTTGGAATGGACATTTTTTCTGCCATTTTTTTTACCGATGCCAATAGTCCTTCTCTTCCTATTACTCCGCTATTTTTTAGGTGGGCTATATTTCTAACTTCTTGATATGTTTCGTTTATTATTTCATTTGTTTTTGCGTATAATGCTTTGTCTGTTATTTGTTGGTTTTGTATGGTTTCAAAGTTTATTTTTAAGGTTGCTAATAGGCTTCCTAAGTTATCGTGTAGTTCATCAGCTATTTTTTGTCTTTCTTTTTCTTGAACTTCTAGCATTTTGTCAATTTCGTTAAGTTGGTTTTCTTTTAGTCTATTTTCTAATAGGTTTACTTCGATTGTTTTTTGTTGTTCTATTATTTTCTTTTTATTTATGATATTTTTAAATGATAATAATCCTATGAGAATGGATAATAATAGGAGTGTTACAATGATTATAATTGTTATTTTACTTTTGAAGTTTATTTTTTTTAGTGCTTTATTTTCTTTTTCTTTTTCGATTGTTTTGTATTTGGTATCTATTTCAATAATGGCTTTATTTTGTTCTTTCTCGCCTAAAATATCTTGATATACTTTTTGTTTTTCGAGGTATTCTATTGCTTTTTTATAGTCTCCATTTTCTTTGTATGCATTTGCTAAGAATCCATATATTATTTCTTTGTTTTTGTTTTTAAATTCTTTTACTGGAATTGAATCGGCTTTGTGAAAGCTTTCTATTGCTTTTTCGAATTGTTTTTTTTTGGTAAAAACGACTCCTCTGTTTATATAGATATATGATTTGTATTCATTTAATGTGTCTTTTTCATAAATTTTCATTGCTTTATCATAGAAAAAGAGGGCTGAATCTAATTTTAATATTTTATCTGAAGCGTATGTTGCTCCGATGTTTTGCATGATTCTTGCACTATAAATAGTGTTTTTTTGTTTGCTATTTTCATGTAGTGCTTTAAAGAAGTATTGTATTGATAATTCTGGGTTTGAGGTGTAAAATGATTTTCCTAATTGCATGTATGCTTCGCTTAGTCTTTTTGAATCATTTGTTTTTTCTGCGTAGTCTAAGAATTCTTTGATATATAAATTGTAGTCTATTTTATTATTGTTTATGGCTAATAATAATGAAACCATTTCAATGTTTATTGTGGCTACTTTGGCTAAACTATCTAATTCTAAATAGTTTTTTTTAGATTTTAAATAGTTTTCATAGGCTAGATTATCTTCGTTTATGAGTTTAAAGTAATTGGCTTTTAAATAATTGAAAGTTGCTTTTTGAGGGTTATTTAAGGGGATTTTTTCTATTTTTTCAATATTATTTTTTGACGATTCTATGTCTGCTTTGTTTATATTCTCTTTTAGTTTATTTAGTTCTAAATTTTGACTAAACGAAAAAGCAACAATTAAGATTGCTGCTATGGTTAATAGTGTTTTATTTGTGTTTATTATAAGCATCCTTCAAATGTTAATACACCTCCATTTCCTACTTTTGGTTCTTCTATTAATCCAAAATCGGGAAATTTTGGCAAGCTTTCTTGGAATATTTTTAGTTCTTTTTCAGAACCATAAAATTCTTCATCATGAAAACACATAAAATAAATGATGTCATCTTTTTCTAATTTTGAAAAGTCTTTCCCATTGTTAAATGGTTTTAGATCGTTTAATTTTATAAGGTTTTTATCTACTTGTATTTTTCCTAGTGGTGAATTTGAATCTCTTAAATCTTTGTTTGATCCTCCTTCTATAATTAAGATTCCTAAAATTCCGTAATGTTTATCATTTGAAATGTTATAATACTTTATGTATTTATACTGTCCGCTTTCTAATGTTTCTGGAAGTGCTGTTCTTACTTCAACTGTTTTTATATCGTTGTTGAAGTTTATTTTTCCGCAAGATTCATAGGTTTTCATGTTTTATATTTTTTGATTTCTATAGTGCTAATTTAACACTCTAAAATAAGAATAAAATACCTAACAATGGGGATTTTAAGTATCTGTTTTACGTTTAACTAATTCTTTTTCAAAACTTAAAGAATACAAATTGTTATAGTGTATTTATTATCAAAAAAAACCGTTGGGTGTAATTAATTTTTGATGATTTTTTTGTCAGTTCGAGTGTTTTTCGATAGAAAATCGTATCGAGAACAAGAAAAATTTCATTAAAAACGGTTCTCGATACATTTTTTGTTCTGTTTTACTGCACAAAAAACACTCAAACTACCGTTTTTAATAATTGCACCCAACGGGTTCAAAATAATATTTTCTGAATAAAAAAAGCCCAATACTAGAAATAAAAATCTAGTATTGGGCTTACTTTATTAACTATTTAAAAAGGTGATTTATTCTATTATTAGCTTTTTTATCACGAATTTGTCTATAGTATTAATGTTTACAAAATATAATCCAGATGTAAAACTAGATGTATTTACTTCAAATGTATTTATTAGGTTTTTATCTTTAGTATAGTACACTAATTTACCTGATGCATCATATATTTTTATGGTTACATTTTCGTTTTCATTCCATTTTAAGTTTACCTTGTTAGTTGCTGGATTTGGGAATAGTGTTATTGTGTTTAATGCATCAAAGTTATCAATACTCAATGCTGTTTCAAAAAGATTTGATTTCCATAATCCTCTTCCAAATGTTCCTGCATATATTTTATTATTTGCTGTGTTTATTTCTAATTCGCTAATTTGTACATTAGGTAAATTGTTGCTAAAAGGTTGCCATTCTGCTAAAGGATCTGCTGTTGCAATATAAAATACACCGTAATTCATTCCTACATATAAGCCTTCTTGTTGATAATTTGTCCATACTAAGGCTAAGGCACTGAAATTTGGTAAGTTCTTTAAATAGCTTGTCCAGTTTGTTCCTCCATCTGTACTGATATATACTTTCTGATTTCCTGTTGTTGCTATTGCTATTTTGTTAGCGTCTGTAGGATGTATTGCTATTGAATTAATGCTTCCTGCGAAACCGTTTAATGCAACCCAGTTTGTTGCTCCTCCATCAATAGTTTTATATAATGAACCACCTATTGCAGCAAACATAATATTGTTATTTGATGGTGCAATTTTTAAATGGTCTAAATTTCCTGCGAATAGTTGAGAAATCGATACCCAGCTATTGCCTCCATTTGTAGATTTATATACTTTATCGTATCCAGAGTATATTGTGTTTTGTACAATTGGGTCTTGTTCAAAAGGAGTAATCCAATTTCCCGATTTATCTTCTGGAGAGGCTAATCCGAAATAAGATGTTCCTTGATTTGTTGATTTGTATAAAGATCCTTGTTGAGTGGTTCCGTATAAGATATTACTATTATTCTTATCTACGAAAGATTCCATTCCGTCTGCTCCTAACCAATCTTTCCAATTTCCTAAACTATTATAAACTGATGATCCATTATCTTGTGATCCTGCACTTATTACTTCAGGGCTTGTTTGACTAACTCCAATTTTGTAAAACTGTTTGATTCCTAGTCCTGTTGATAAATCTGTAAAATAATTGCTATTTACCACTAATGGATTTTCTGCTACAAAGATACCTCCATCGCTTCCAACATATAGTTTTTCTCCTACATATTCCATTATATCAATATCTGCATGACAATATCCTATATTTTGATTTGCAGCGTCTTGAGGAACCCATTGTGATGTAATACTAAAATTTTGACCTCCATTTGTAGATCTCCAAGATAAAATACCTGCTATATGTACATCATTAGCGTCATTAGGATTTACTGCTATATCCATGTCTCTTGGTGCTTGTCCTCTATCGTCATCTGCTAGAGAACTATAACCAAAATAATTTTTGTTCCCATGGTTTAATTTAACAAATGTATCTCCACTATTTATAGATTTGTAAAATGCTCCAAATTTTCCATTTTTAGCTTCTAGGATATATACTATATTAGGATCATTAGGTGAAACTCCCATCATTTTTGGTCCAGTTGAAAGTGGTAAATTTGACTCAAAACCATTTTCAAAAAGTGTTCCTAATGTTACATCAACAATACTTATATCATCTAGCGTTACTCCTCTACCATAATTTGATTTTCCTTCAAGAGCAACATAGTATTCCGAAGACTGATTTGGTAAATCTATGGTAATATCTTGCCATGTACTTGCTTCTGTAGTATAAGTTGCTAATACTGTCCAAGTTCCTCCTACAGATGTTTTATATAAAACTCTTAACTCATCTATATCGTCATCCCAATTTACATTAGTATAAGAAAACTTAAGTTTTGGAGCTGTAGCTCCTGTTAAATTTACTGCTGGAGGAATTAAACGTGTTACTGGATTAGTAAAATCCGTTATATAAAATAATCCTAAACCATTTCCTGTTTTTGGTGTTACACTATTATCTAAATTTGAAGTAGCAAATTGCCAACTCGTTGCTCCAGATACATATTGTTGTTGATAAACACTTAATACATCATCTTCTGTTGTAAAAGTTACTCCTCCATCTATAGATTTAAAGAATTTACTCCCTGTTGCATAAATAACATTTGTATTACCCGGTTTAAATTCTACATCATATCCGTTAGTCGCCAAAGGGTGAATTATTGTCCAATTTACTCCCGAATCTGTTGACTTATAGATTCCTCCTCCTTGAACACTACAAAACATTTTTGTGGCATCTGTAGGGTCTATCAATATTTTATTAACATTACCCGAACCTGTGTCTGATAATAAAGTCCATGTGCTTCCTGAATCTGTAGAAGTAAAAATAGTTCCGTTTGAAGATCCCCAAAAATAATTAGTATTATCTAAAGGGTTAATTGTTAAAGAGGAAACGATTAGATTAGACATGTTATCTGTTAAAACAGTCCAGTTTGCTCCTCCATCTATTGTTTTCCATACTCCTCCAGAAGCTCCTCCTACAATAATATGGTTTGTATTATTGCTTTCTACACTAACTGAAGTAATTCTTCCAACTCCTGGATTCCATCCACTAGTATCATCCCAATATGTTGGGCCTAGTTCTTCCCAACCTCCTTGATTGTTTCTTGCTAAAACATTGTTGTTGTTTCTGTATCTATTATACCTTTCTAATTCGCTATAATAAAAATCTGGCGATTTAAGGTGTCCACTCTCGTCCATATTTCTTAATGCGTTGTATTCCCATCTTTTATAGGGTTTATATCCTTTTCCTCTTTCTTTTCCTACAATTGCAAAATGTTCTTCTGCTTTGGCTTGAATTTCTTGAACTGAATACGTTGATTTTATTATCATCTCTTTATATTCCTGAGACCAAGTGGGAAAGGTAAAACAGATGATAAATAGTAAACTAATGTAATAATGTTTCATTTTAAATAGTATTTGGTTAGGGCTTAATTTATTTTTAAAGAAACAAATTTAACCTTTTTTTAACATATAAAGAAAAATTATTTCTATTTATTTTTTAATCATGTCTCATCTTAAGTAAGTTGACACAAAATAGACTCATTATATTATTAATTCAAAAAACAAAAGGGAAAAGCGAGCCCAATGAGATTATAATTTAAGCTTTAAATTATCTGTTATACCCCAAATTGAAAAAGGCGAATTTATCCATAAACAAGCACAAAAAAGATATTATATTCAAGTTAGAAGCACTGTTTTAGTATGATTAAAAATTTGGTAACTTAGATTGGAGCAAAACTATCAAAATATATTAAAATCAAATAGAATCAATCCATCAATGACAGATGGTTATGATCGTTATCAAAATGCTTTAGCAGAGAAAATTAACAGGATTTTAAAGCACTAATTTTTGATTTACAAATGCAAAAATACTCAATAAATCAACAAGTTAATTAAAGAATTTATTGAATGTTATAATAATAAAAAGACCACATTTAAGTTTAATGATTAAAACACCTAGTTTTATATATGAAAAAACCAGTGAAATGTTATCCACTGGTTTTAACTAATTTATTATAAAACTGTCCAATCTATTTTAAGACAACTCAATAATATGTTAAATACTATTCTTCTTTTTTAAACTCAGCCATTTTCTTAGCTTCTTTATCACTCATAGTATCATTCATTACAGGAGTTGCAACGAATAATGACGAATAAGTTCCTACTAAGATACCTACTAAAATAGCAAATACGAATCCTTTTACTGAATCTCCTCCGAAGAAGAAAATTGCAAGTAATACTACTAATGTAGTTGCAGATGTATTAATTGTTCTACTTAATGTAGTATTTAATGCTTTATTTACTAATCCTTTAAAATCTGACGATGAGTTATAATCTAAATACTCTCTTACACGGTCAAATACAATTACCGTATCATTTAATGAATATCCAATTACAGTTAAGATTGCTGCAATAAATGCTTGATCTATTTCCATATTGAAAGGTAAAATTGTATAAAAGAAAGAGAATATCCCTAATACAATGATAACATCATGTGCAACAGCAGCAACAGCACCAAGACCAAACTGCCATTTTCTAAACGACATCATTAAGTAAAGGAAAACTACAAATAATGATCCTAAAACAGCCCAAATAGAGTTTGTTTTAATATCTTTTGAAATTGTTCCAGATACTTTAGAAGATTGCATAATTCCGATATTTTTACCATCATAAGAATTCACAAATTTCTCGTAAGTTAAATCTGCTGGTAAATGTTTCTTTAATGCATCAAATAATGTATTTGCTACTTCTTTATCTATTTCTTCACCTTCTTCTTCTACTTTGTATTTTGTAGTAATTTTTAATTGATTGTCATTACCAAAAACTTTAGCTTCAGCACTTCCAAATACAGCTACTAATTCATCTGTAACTTGTGGAGCAGAAACTGCTTTATCAAAACGAACTTGGTATGTTCTTCCTCCTACAAAATCAACTCCTTGATTTAATCCTTTTGTAAATAAAGAAACTAAACTTAATACGATTAATGTACCTGAAATCGCATAAGCAATTTTACGTTTTCCTAAGAAATCAAAGTTTAAGTTTTTAAACCAATTTTTTGTAATTGATGTAGAGAAAGCAATTTTTTCATTTCTACTTAAACTCCAGTCAAGGAATATTCTTGTAATAAATATAGCTGTTATTAATGATGTAATAATACCAATTAATAATGTAGTTGCAAAACCTTTAATTGGTCCTGTACCTAATACAAATAAGATTAATGCAGTTATAAAAGTAGTAACGTTTGCATCTACAATAGACGACATTGCTCCTTTCCATGTATAAGCATAATTAACAGCTTCTTCAACTGTTTTACCTGAATCTAATTCTTCTTTTGCTCTCTCGTATATAATTACGTTTGCATCTACTGCCATACCAATTGTTAATACGATACCTGCAATACCTGGTAATGTTAACACAGCTCCAAAACTTGCTAAGGCACCAAAAATGAATAAGATATTCACTAATAATGCTAAATTAGCATAGAAACCAGCTTTACCATAATATACAACCATCCATAAAAGAACTAAAGAGAAACCAATAATGAATGACAACATACCACTTCTTACAGATTCTTTTCCTAAAGATGGTCCTACTACTTCAGATTGAACGATTTTAGCTTCAGCAGGTAATTTCCCAGCTCTAAGAATGTTTGCTAAATCTTTAGTTTCATTAAGCGTAAAGTTTCCTGAAATTTCAGATTGTCCACCTGAAATAGCTCCTCTACTTACACCTGGTGCAGAATATACAATATTATCTAAAACAATTGCAATAGCATTTCCTTGTTGAGAAACTTTTCCAGTTAATTTTTCCCATTCTTTTGCTCCAGTTCCGTTCATTTGCATTGAAACGGCTGGTTTACCTAATTGATCAAATGTATCTCTAGCATCAACAATAACACCTCCACTAATAGGAGCTTTACCATCTCTACCTCTTTTTAATGCATATAATTCAACAATATCTGGAGTTTTTTCATCTGTTTTTCCCCATACAAATTTAATGTTAGATAAAGCATTTGGTAAATTTGAAACAATATCACTTCTCCTTAAATATCCGCCAATCAAAGCAGTATCAGTAACTTTAGCATATCCTAAAACTGATAACCCTTGTTGTTGAGTAATTTGTAATTTTTCAAATAATGGATTTGATTGAACTTGAGTTGAATCAGCTTTATCCGTTAATAAAGAGTCTATTCCTGTTGAAACTTTATCTTTTACTTCATCTTTAATTGCAACTTCAGTTTTTTTCAATACTTCATTTGCAGAAATTAAATAATTAGCTACTTCTTCTATTTTATAAGTTTCCCAAAACTCTAATTTTGCAGTACCTTGTAATAATTTTTTAATACGATCTACATCTTTTGCACCTGGTAATTCTACTAAAATTCTACCCGAATTTCCTAACATTTGAATGTTTGGTTGCGTAACACCAAATTGGTCAATACGCTTTCTTAAAACTCCAAAAGCACTTTCTACAGATTCAATAACTTTTTGTTTGATAATCGGCTCTATTTGAGCGTTAGTCATATCAAATTTAATTACTTCATCTAGATTTTTATTTCCAAAAATGTCAGAACTTGCTAATTTTAAATTTGCATTATTAGCTTCAATAAAGAAAGCATCAATATAATCTTGATTTCCCTTTTGATTCGTTTTTGCATCATTTAAAGCTTTAACAAATGCTACATTTTTTGAGTCATTTGCTAAACCGCTTAAAATATCTTTTACAGATATTTGAAGAATTACGTTCAATCCACCTTCAAGGTCAAGTCCCTTTTGTAGTTGATTATCTCTCACTTCATTATAGGTTTTCCCTAAGAAAACCGTTTCTTTTCCAATCGAATCTAGATATCTTAATTCTTTTGTGAAATCTCCTTTTGCAAATGTTTTAGCATCTTCACTAATTCCATTAGCTACAAAAGTGAAAGAAAGTTGGTAAATACAAACCAACGCGAAAAGAATTGCGAAAAATTTAATTAGTCCTTTATTCTGCATTATTACTATAAATTAATTATTCTATTTTATAAAAACGGACAAATATATAATTTACAATAGGATTAACCAATTTTATTTCCTAATAAAATTAGTTTTTTTCAATATTAACCTATTGTTGACTATATAAAAAAAACTGTCATTTTATTTGACAGTTTTTTTTATTCCTTTTATATATATTACAAAACTGCTTTTAAGTCTGCATTCATATTACGAACTGCGTCTGCACTCTTAGCAAATAATGCTTTTTCAGTATCATTTAATTGTACGTCTACAATTTCCTCTACTCCATTTTTCCCTATAATACATGGTACTCCAATACAAATATCATTTTGTCCATATTCTCCTTCTAACATTACTGAACAAGGTATCATACGTTTTTGATCGTTTAAAATACTATCTACTAAATAAGCTACTGATGCTCCAGGTGCATACCACGCTGATGTTCCTAACAAACCTGTTAATGTTGCACCACCTACCATTGTAGAAGCTGCTACTTTGTCTAATTCTTCTTGTGATAAGAAGTTTGAAACTGGAGAACCATTATAAGATGCTAATCTTGTTAAAGGAATCATTGTTGTATCACCATGACCACCTATAACCATTCCTTGTACATCATTTCCTGGTTTTTGTAATGCTTGAGATAAAAAGTATTTAAAACGAGAGCTATCCAAAGCTCCTCCCATACCTATTACTCTATTCTTTGGCAAACCTGTTGCTTTTAATGTTAAATAAGTCATAGTATCCATTGGGTTAGAAACCACAACAATAATTGCATTAGGTGAGTGAGTTAATACATTTTCCGCAACTGATTTTACAATTCCAGCATTAATTCCTATTAATTCTTCACGAGTCATTCCTGGTTTTCTAGGAATACCCGAAGTAATTACTACTACATCACTCCCTGCTGTTTTTGAATAATCATTTGTACTTCCTGAAACTTTTGTATTAAAAACTGTAGTTGTAGCACATTGCATGATATCCATTGCTTTTCCTTCTGCAAATCCTTCTTTGATATCTAATAATACTACTTCACTTGCAATTCCTCTATATGAAATTACATCTGCACATGTTGCACCTACATTTCCTGCACCTACTATAGTTACTTTCATTTTATTTTTTTTGTATGTTGTTATTTACTATTTTTATTAACTCTCGCAAATTTACCAAAAGCAAATGAACTTTGCAAAGCAAGTTTGTTATATAATTTTAGCTAAAAGATGAAAGTTCAACAAAACTTAACTCTTTTATTTTATATCCTTTTTTTAAGCAGTTAGGCACCTTATATAAGATGCCTAACTGTTATTTATTTATAGCTATACTAAACATCAATTTTAGCATAAGCTGCATTTTTCTCAATAAACTCTCTACGAGGAGGAACTTCATCTCCCATTAACATTGAAAACACTCTATCCGCCTCAGATAAACTATCTATTGTTACTTGGCGTAGTGTTCTAAAATCTGGATTAAGAGTTGTATCCCATAACTGTTCAGCATTCATCTCTCCAAGACCTTTATACCTCTGAATGTTTACACCTCCACCCATTTGCATTGCAATTTTATCACGTTGATTATCATTCCAAGCATATTCTTTTTTATTTCCTTTTTTCACTAAGTACAAAGGTGGTGCAGCAATATATACGTGTCCTCCTTCAATCAATTCTTTCATATATCTGAAGAAGAATGTTAGGATAAGTGTTGAGATATGACTACCGTCGACATCGGCATCACACATGATTACTACTTTATGATATCTTAATTTTGAAAGATTTAAAGCTTTACTATCTTCTTCTGTACCAACAGTTACGCCTAATGCAGTAAAAATATTACGAATTTCTTCATTTTCAAAGACTTTATGCTGCATTGCTTTTTCAACGTTCAAAATCTTACCTCTTAATGGCAAAATAGCTTGAAACATCCTATCTCGCCCTTGTTTTGCAGTACCACCTGCCGAATCTCCCTCAACAAGGAAAATTTCACATTTTGCAGGATCTTGTTCAGAACAATCAGAAAGTTTCCCTGGTAAACCTCCACCGCCCATAACGGTTTTACGTTGTACCATTTCTCTAGCTTTTTTAGCTGCATGACGTGCTTGAGCTGCTAAAATTACTTTTTGAACAATAATTTTTGCATCATTAGGATTCTCTTCCAAATAATTTTCAAGCATTTCTGCTACTGCCTGAGAAACAGGAGAAACAACTTCTCTATTTCCTAATTTTGTTTTAGTTTGACCTTCAAATTGAGGTTCTTGTATTTTTACAGAAATAATAGCCGTTAAACCTTCACGGAAATCATCACCTGATATTTCAAACTTTAATTTATCTAATAACCCAGAAGCATCTGCATATTTTTTCAAAGTTCGGGTTAATCCCATACGAAAACCTTGTAAATGCGTTCCTCCTTCGTGAGTATTAATATTATTTACATAAGAAAAGATATTTTCATTATAACTTTCATTATAAATTAAAGCGACCTCAACAGGGATTTCTCCTTTATCATTTTCCATGCTAATAACATGACTAATGATTGGCACTCTATTGCCATCTAAAAATTTAACGAATTCTTTTAATCCTTCTTTAGAATGAAAAATTTCTGATATAAAGTTTCCTTCTTTATCTTTATTTCTCTTATCTGTTAATGTAATTGTAATCCCTTTATTCAAAAACGATAACTCTCGCATACGAGCTGCTAAAGTATCATAAGAGTATTCTAATGTTTGAGTAAAAATTGTAGCATCTGGTTTAAATGTAACCATTGTACCTCTTTTCTCTGTTGTTCCAATTTGTTTAACAGGATATAAAGATTTTCCTTTTTCATATTCTTGTTCCCAAATTTTCCCGTCTCTATATACAGTTGCTCTTAGATTATCAGACAATGCATTTACACATGATACACCTACACCATGAAGTCCTCCAGAAACTTTATATGAATCTTTATCAAACTTACCTCCTGCTCCAATTTTAGTCATTACAACTTCCAAAGCAGAGATTCCTTCTTTCTTATGAATATCTACAGGAATACCACGACCATTATCTTCAACCGAAATAGAATTATCTTCATTTATAAATACAGATATAGTATCACAATGTCCAGCTAAAGCTTCATCAATTGAATTATCAACAACTTCATATACTAAATGATGTAAACCTCTAACTCCAGTATCTCCAATATACATAGAAGGTCGCATTCTAACATGCTCCATTCCTTCTAAAGCCTGAATACTGTCGGCTGAATAATTGTTTTTCTTTACTTCTTCACTCATATTTTAATTCTTAAAAAAGACTGGTTATTATTAAACAGACAAATATAACCATTATATAAAAATTTATCTTCCTTTAGTTTTGTTTTTAGGCATAAGTTATTAACAAATGTTGAAAATTTTCATTTTAAGAGGGTTTTAAGCGATTAAAAATAAAAAAACGTCAACCAATATAGCTGACGTTTCAAAAACAAATCATATTCAAAATTTTAAACTATTTCTTTTTCTTTTGCAATTTCAATATCTGCTTGTACATGTGCTGCATTTGCTCTACCACTTGGGTCTTGATTTTCTTGCCATTTTGGAATCCATTTTCTTACTGTTTGCGCAGCACTTTCCTGTGGAAAATGTTTATGAAAAATGGTTCTATAATAAAAAGCTTCTTTACTTGTAGGCGTATTATATGGAAATAAATCTTTAGCTTTTGCAAATTCTACATCAGATACTTGTGTTGTACAATATTCTATTAATTGATCTATCCAATTATACCCAACTCCATCAGAGAATTGTTCTTTTTGTCTCCATAAAACTTCATCTGGTAAATAAGGTTGTTCTTTTGTATCAAATGCTTTTCTTAATATATATTTTTCAATTCCTTTATATCTTTTCGGTTGTTTTTCTTCTGGTTTAATTTTTATTGCCAATTCTAAAAACTCTTTATCTAAAAATGGCACACGTGCTTCTAATCCATGAGCCATTGTCGATTTATCGGCTCTTAATAAATCGGCTGTAAATAATTTTTGAACTCTTTCAATTGTTTCCTTTTGAAAATCTTCTGAAGATGGAGCATTTCTAAAATACAAATACCCTCCAAATATTTCATCTGCTCCTTCACCAGACAATACCATTTTAATTCCTAAATCGGTAATCTTTTTAGACATAAAATACATTGGCGTACTTGCCCTAATAGAAGTAACATCATAAGTTTCTAAGTGCCAAATAAGGTTCTCAATATTTTTAATTCCTTCTTCAATTGAAAAATATACTTCATGATGTTCTGTTCCTAAAAATTCAGCAACTTTTCTTGCTGCAACTAAATCTGGAGCATTTTCATCTAAACCAATTGAGAATGAATGAAGCGTTTGCGAATCTCCCAACAATCGTTTTGCAATTGAAGATGTCAATGATGAATCTAATCCTCCTGAAAGTAAAACTCCAAATGGAACATCTGCCATTAATCTTTTACGAACTGCTTCTGTTAGTGTTTCCTTGATTGCTGTATAGTCTAATTCTTCTACTGCTTTTAAATCGTCTTCCCATTCAGGTTTATAATATTTTACAAAACCTGTTTTATTTGTATAATAGTGTCCTGGTGGAAAAGTGGAAAATGTTTTACATTGATCAGCTATTGATTTCATTTCACTTGCAAAATAGTATCTTCCCCTTTCATCAATACCATAATATAATGGTTTAATTCCTAATGGATCTCTTCCTACTATAAAATCATCTCCATCTACCACTACAAAAGCAAACATTCCATCTAAATAGTCGCAAAAGTCATATCCAAATTCTTCATATAAATGAACAATTACTTCTGAATCTGAAGTTGTTCTAAAAGTGTGATGTTTCAAGACCGTTTCTCTTAAAGCACTATGATTATAAATTTCACCATTATGCACCATCCAAGCAGATGATGTACCTTGAATAGGTTGTTTCCCTGTATGCAAGTCTACAATTGATAATCTTTCATGTGAAAGTATATGTCCGTTTTCCGTAACATGAATATCACTTTCATCTGGTCCACGATGACTCATTCGCTTTGATAATTGTTGCACTAAAGCTTCTTCTTTTCCTTTTCCTATAATGGCTAAAATTCCACACATAACTTTATAATTTATTTTTAATACTTTATTTCTGTTTCATTAACAAAGCAAATTTGAGCATTTAAGTACTAAATATAAATCATAAACTTAATTTTAATTACAAATTATAACCAAAATATCTAAATTATAATTAAAATTTAAACTGAAATGATAAAAACACATGGTATTGGTTACAAATCATAAAAAAACCACTTGTAAAGTGGTTTTTAATTATTCTATTTTTACAATTTTATGGTTTGTTTTATTAAAAGTGAAGGTTTCTTCCTTTTTTTTCCCTTTCATTTCTTTTCCTAATGGTGAATGTAAAGACAATGCTATTATTTCTTTTCCATCAACTTCAATCTTTGGTAAAGCTAAACTTATAAAGAAAATAAATTTATCTGTGTAAATTAAGCTTCCTAAGCCAATGTATTTATTTACAAGGGTAATATCAATATTTTCTAATATACTTTTTTGATCTAAAACTTCTTTCAGGTTGTGATTTAATTTTTCTTGCTCTAAATGCATCATAGACAGAGCTGTTTCATGCTTATCGCCTGCTGAACCTTTTGCATCATTTTGAGCGTCTTCTGCCAAATCAGCAATTCTATTACGAAGTGTTTTTATTTTTTCTTCTAATAAATTACAATAATGATTGTACATTTTTTGTTTAAGGTTCATATTTATAAATTAGCTTTTAAAAACACTCTCAAATTCTGACAAAAAATCGTTCTTATTCTCTTTTTTACGACTAACAACTATAACTTGTTTACTTTTCAATTCTAAAAATCAAATTTATAATTAGCTCCTAAAAGCACTTGAACACCTTGTACTGGAAAGTTTGTCCAACGATTATATTGTTGATTTGCTAAATTATTTCCTCTTAAAAACGCAGTTAATCTGTCATTATATTTATATCCGACATGAGCATTTAAATCAAAATAACTATCTAAAGTTACATCTTGTGGTTGAAATTCTGGAGGAAAAACTGCCGCTAAGCTCTGAACTGAAACTCTATCTTTTCGTTCTCCCACAAAAAATACATTTACACCGGCATACCATTTTTCATTAATATCAAAATCTAATGTTGTTCCTACTTTCAACTGTGGTAAATTCCATGCTTCTGATTCTTCGTCTGTTGTATAATTATTATAAGTTCCATTAATTCCTAATGATACATTTTTAGAAAAATCGGCTTTAATTTCTCCAAAAAAACTTGCTATTTTAACATTATCATACACTACTTTGAAAGAGTTTCCATATGTATAGCCTTCTGTATTTGCATTCTGAAAAACGTATTCATTACTCATAAATAGAGGTTTATTATCTTCATTATTAAATGATCCTCTTATATTAAAAGCTACAGCATTAGCTAATTTCCCTTTTAATCCTACATAAATATCATATTTATTATCTGTTGGTGCAACAAAAAGTGTTGGAGAAACAAAAGGACTTTGATCTACAAAATCAGCATACGAATTTTGATTTAAACCACCTTCGGCTCCAGCATATCCTATTAATACATCACCAACAATTTTATAAGATGCTTTTACATTTGGATAAACAAACAATTTACTATCACTTTCACCATTTATTTTTCCTGTTGTATAAAATATTCCTGCTCCAAGCTGTACTGATAAATCGTCTTGTTGATATAAGATGCTTGGCTTAGTTCCGAAGATAACATTGCTATATTTAATTTCATTTGAAGCAGTATAATCTTTTTCAAATTTACCACCTACATAATCTAATATAAAATTTGCTTTTATTTTTTGATTTACGACATCAAAATCAAAATTTGGCTTCACATAAAAACGGTTTTCTCCTGAACCAAATCCGTCAGAAAATCGTTTAAAGAGTAAACTCGCTTCATTAAAAAAGCTGTTTTCTAAATTTAATTTTCCACCTAAAGCAATAGTGTTGTAAGATTGTTTTGGATCTATTTCTTTTATTGTTGCTTCATCAAAAACGATATTCTTTGTTGGTAAACCATACCAATTATAAATTTGGTTTTTAACACCTAAATCTACATTCCAACTCAAGTCTCGTTCACGTGTTCCATAGGTAACATCTAAGCTTGTATTATAATATTTATCGTCTAATACTAAGTCTTTTATTCCTCCTTGAGAAGATAAATGACGTAACATTCCTCCTACATAACTATTTCTCCCAAAATTTTCTGTCACAAATAATTCTGCATTTACTGCTGAATAGTTCCCAAATCCTAGTGTTGCATAATTACGAAATATTTTCTCTCTTTCTACTTTATCTACAGATGCTGCTTTTCCTTTTGCCGGTGTGAAAGTTGAAGCTACTGGAAATGAGAAAATATTATATTGAATTGTTTCTTTGTTCATACTTTCATCGTCTTCCATTACTGGTGTTTCTTTTACTTTAAAAGCATCAGATATTGTTGGAGTATATGGTTTAACAATATTTACTACTTCAGAACCTATATTTTCGTCTTTTACCTGTGAGAAAGATATTTGTGTTACTAAAGTAAAGATTGCTAGTGATAAATATATTTTGACTTTGTTCATATTTATTATTTTTAGATAAAAGAAAATAGAATATATTCTAAATTTTTCTTTTTATTCTTTTTTATATTTTATACTAATTAGTTACTGATGAATTTGTTTTAGACACTTCAGTTTTAATTTTATTTAATTCTGTTTTAGCTTCCTCTACAACATCTGGATAATCTGAGAAATTCTTAATTACACTTTCCAAAATATAAGTTGCTTGAAAACTGTCTTTTAATCCATAAAAATTCTTAGCCATTATCACTAATCCTTTTGCTCCGTAATATTTATATCCTGAATAATCTTTTGCGATTTTCTGAACTACTTTATTTGAAGCTTCAAATTTTTCTTCTTTATTTTTGAAATATGCATCATAATATAGCGCTTCTGCTGCTAATTCTCCTTTTGCAATTTTTAATAAATCAGCATAAGCTTGTTTTGCCTTAACTTCGTCATTTGTTTTAATTGCTGAACGTGCTACAATAATTTGAGCATCACTTTTAATTCTATCATCAATTTTGTCATTTGCTAACACTTTATCTGCATAAACAACAGCACTTGTATAATCTTCTTTTTCATAATACGATTTCATCAAATTAGATTGTGCATACGTTTTATTTTGAGGAAAATCGGCTTCATTTTCTAAACGCTTTAAAACAGGAATTGCTTTATCATAATCGTTTGTTTTTAAATGTACTTGACATAAACGTGCTAAAGCTTGCTCTGTAAACTCGTTTCTTGACTGATTTACAACATATTCATAATGTTTAATTGAATTAGATTCTAACTTATCTGCAAAGTATAATTGAGCTAAATAGAAGTTTGCTTTTAATGCATGAATTCCATTAGGAAATTTAGCAACATAACTACTAAATCCAGAAATAGCTTGTTTTGCATTGTTCATTAAATATTGTTTTTCAGCAGATTCGTAAGTTGTATTATCTAAATCGGCATTTGAAACTTCAACAAAGCTTAATGTTTTAACCCAATTTGAATATTCATCTACTTTTCCACTATCTACATAAATTAATCTAGCCGTAGAAACTGCTTCTAATGATTCTGGACTTCCTGGATATTCGGCAGCTACTTTTTTAAACTTCGTTAATGCTTGATCACTTTTATTATTATTGTAATAAATTAACCCTTGTTTTAAAATTGCTTTTGCTACATAAGAACTTGTTTTATAATTAGTAATTAATTTATCGTAAGTGGCAACTGCTTTAGATTCATTATTTTCATTTACATAAGTATTTCCCAATTCGTAAAATGCATCATCCGCATATTGCGAGTTTGGATACGTTTTTACAAATTTTTCTAAATCTTCTATTTTTCTATCGTTTCTATCTACAAATCCGTAACTAATTCCCTTTTGAAAGGCCGCATAATCTGAATTAACACTTTTTAATTCAATCGTTTTATTATAAGCTTCCATTGCAGGCCAATATTTAGCTGAAATAAAATTACAGTCTCCTAAACGAAGATAAGCATCTGTTTTTCTCACATTATCGTTCATTACCTCAGCGGTAAAATCTGTAAAGTGCTTTATAGCATTGTCATATTCTTTTAACTTGAAGTATGAATAAGCTAAGTTATAATTCACATTTTTATATTCTGGTGTAGATGCTGCTTCATTATAGTTCATGAACTGTTTAAAACTTAGCATTGCTTCTTTATATTGATCTAAATTATATTCTGTTTCAGCTTTCCAAAAAGTAGCACGCGCTGTAAATTTTGAATCTTTATTTTCCGAAATGGATTTTTTAAATAATGAATATGCTTCTTGATAATTACTGTCTGTGTACAATTCTAATCCTCTATAAAAAGTTACTTTTTGATATGCTAACTTATTTTCTGGTGATTTATTTTTTTCTAATAAGACTAGTGCTTCTGCATAATTTTTTGATGTAATGTAAGAACTAATTAATAATGTATTAATCTCCTCTTTATTAGAATTGTTAGGGTATTTATCTAAATAAGCATTTAAAATTTCAGGAACAGATTGATATGGATTTCCTATTTCATAACTCAATTTAGCATAATTTAAACAAGCATCTTCTTGAATTTTAGGCTCAAACTCCATTTCTGATGCCGTTTTGAATGCATTTAAAGCTTGTTGTTTTTTACCTGTTTCTAAATAACTTTCAGCTAAATGATAATAAGCATTTTGGGCTACAAAATCATTTCCATTAATAATCTTATTAAACTGAGCAATTGCATTTTCATAATCTTTTTGCTGATAATAAGCATATCCCAATTGATAATAATCTGTATTATTCCATTTTCCTTTTTTCCCTTTATATTCTAACAAATAAGGTAATGCTTTATCATATTGCTTTAAATTAAAATAACTTTCACCTATAATCTTAGATAATTCGCTTTTTTCAATTGCATTTGACTTAGGAATTTGCTCTTGACCTAAATCTATTGCTTTTTGAAAATTCCCTAATTTGAAATTCATATCGGCTTGAAAATAGCCCATTTTCTCTTTATACTTATCTTTATCTTGTACTTGATCAAAATATTGATTCGCAGTATTATAATCATCTGTTTCATAAGACATATAACCTAAATAGTATTTAGCTTGACTACCAAATGTTTTAGAGTTTAATACTTTATTGAAATATTTTGATGCTTCAGTGGTGTTTTTTGCTGTAAAATAAGAATATCCTTTTTGAAAATTATATTTTTCTTGATCTTCGTAAGACATTGAACTTTCATTTACTTTATCAAACCATTCTAATGATTTAGCATAGCTACCTTGCTCAAAGTAATAGTGAGCTACTTCAATATAGGCTTGGTTTTGTTTTGTACTTGTAGGGTAATCTTCTACAAATTTTTCAATTAAGTCATCTGCTCCCATTTGATTTAATCGAATAGCACAATTCGCAATATAATAGGCACAATCAGCTTGTACTTCCTGATTTGAGACTTCTTTTTTAACTCTTTCAAATAAAATTTGAGCGGATTGATATTGTTTATCCTTATACAATGCGACAGCTCTATCATACTCTTTCAAATCGTGTGTATAAATTGAAGATTGTTGAGCTGAAACCATTAATGGACTAACAAATAAAAAGAATAAGGAAAGTTTCAGTATTTTTATCATTTTTGCTTGTATTTTATTGACCTCAAATATAAAGTTTATTACAACTATAAACGAAGCTAGTTAACATATTATTGTACTTTTTTTAAACATTTTTATAAACGATAATAATATTTTCGATTGAAATTAGTTTTTAATTTTGAAAGCGTGCCCTAAGTTATTACTTTTACACAATTAAACTTTAGTAAACTATGTCTCAAACAATTCTTTCATTAAAAGAAATTACAGTATTTCAAGAGAAAAATCCTATACTAACAGATGTTAACTTAGAGGTTACAAATGGAGATTTTATATATCTAATAGGAAAAACTGGAGCAGGAAAAAGTAGTTTTTTAAAGACATTATATGCTGATTTATTTTTGACAGAAGGAGAAGGAAACATTGTAGGATATGATTTAAGAAATTTAAAAGAAAAAGATATTCCTTATTTGAGAAGAAAACTAGGAGTTGTTTTTCAAGACTTTAAATTACTACCTGATAGAAATGTTAAGCAAAATCTTTTATTTGTTTTAAAAGCTACAGGTTGGACTGCAACTGAAGAGATGAACGTTAAAATTGATGAAGTTTTAGACAAGGTAGGTATGAAAAATTATCAATCAAAAATGCCTCATCAACTTTCGGGTGGAGAACAACAACGAATTGCTATTGCAAGGGCTTTACTAAATGATCCTGAATTAATTTTAGCCGATGAGCCTACTGGAAATTTAGACCCTCAAACAAGTGTAGAAGTTATGGAAGTGCTTCGAAAAATAAATAGTACTGGAAAAACTATAATTATGGCAACACATGATTATGCTTTGTTATTAAAATTTCCTGCAAAAACACTAAAATTTGACGGTGGAAAAGTTTTTGAAGTAGTACAAAGAACGGTTTAATGCTATCGATATTAATCCCTACATACAATTACAATACTTTTCCTTTAGTTGAGGAATTAAAAAAACAAGCTGATTTATTATTTATAAATTATGAGATTTTAGTTCAAGACGATGGAAGTCATTTATTTTCAATAGAAAATTCTAAAATAAATAATTTAGATAATTGTTCTTTTGATATTAACAAAAAAAACTTAGGCAGAACAACAAATAGAAATATTTTGGCAAAAAAAGCAAAATATGATTTACTATTGTTCCTTGATGCTGACGTAATACCAAATAAAAGTAATTTCATATCACTCTATTTAGAGCAAGCTTTTGCAAAAGAACAAGTAATCTTTGGAGGTTATATTTATTCTGATAAAAAACCTGATTCTTCCATCATACTTCGTTACAAATATGGAAAAGAAAGAGAAGAAAAAAAGGCTTCTATTCGAAATTTAAAGCCCTATTCCAACGTATTATCTGGAAATATGCTAATAAATAAACAAGTGTTTTTTGAATGTAATTTTAATTCTGAAGAGAATTTATATGGTATGGATATTTATTTTGGCTACCAGTTATTTATTAAAAAAATCCCAATTATACATATCGATAATCCAATTATACATCAAGGATTAGAAATAAACATTGTCTTTTTTAAAAAAGCATTAGAAAGCGTTGAAAGTAGAAAAACACATTTAGTTAATAAAAATGGAATTGAAGAAATAAATCCTCTCTTAAAGCATTATAAAAAAATAGACAACTTAAAGCTCACCAAAATTGTAAGCATTCTTTTTATTTTATTCAAAAAACAGTTAGAAAAAAAAATTGTAAATATTAATCCAAATTTATTTTACTTTGATTTATACCGATTAGGATATATTTGTTATTTAAAATCTAAATAATGCCAATAATTTCCGTAATAATTCCTTTATATAACAAAAGTAAGTCTATATCTAATACTTTAAATTCGGTATTGAGACAATCTTTTAGTGATTTTGAAATAATTATTATAAATGATGGTTCAACTGATAATAGTGTTGATATTATCAAAAAAAAAAATGATGAAAGAATAAAAATTATTAATCAAAAGAACAAAGGTGTTTCTTTTGCTAGAAATATTGGAATTGAAAAATCAAATGGAGATTACATTTTATTCCTTGATGCTGATGATTATTTATATCCAAATCATATTGAACAACTTATGTTTCTTATTAATAAAAAGAAGCATTTAAAAGTATTCACTTCTTTAATTGAAGTAGAAACTAAAAACGGAATTTTTAATGGTAACTATTCCATAAAGAAAAAGAATGATGATTACTCTGAAATAGATTTTTTTGAATCAAGTTTAAAGAAGACGATATTGACTATTTCAAATAGTATTTTTAAAAAAGAAATTTTTGAAACTATTGGAAATTTTAACACTAATTATAGTAATGGAGAAGATACTGATCTTTTTATTAGAATAGGATTTAAATATCGAATAGGATTATTACAAAAATACACCTCAATATATAAATACACTGAAAACAGCTTAACAACTAAAAAGTTTTCAATGCAGAACCGTTGTGATTATAGTGCTTATGTATCTTTAGAACAAATTCATCCAAATGCAAAAAAAATGATTGATATTAATCGATATTCTTTAGCAATAAAATGTAAATTAATAGGAGATTTAAAATCATTTCATCAAATTTCATCAAACATTAATATCAAAAATCTTAATAAGAGACAAGTCTTTTTATTAAATTCTCCAAAAGTTATATTAATTATTTTAATCAATATAAAAAATGGTTTAGAATTTTTAAATATTAAAACATCATCTTTTTGACTTTAGAAATTCATCATAATCTCTTATATAGTCAGCTTCATCAAATACATCAGAAGAGATAACAAGACAAACTGCTCCAGAAGAAAAATTAGTTAATTCTCTCCAAACACCAGCATCTATTTTTAACCCTAGTATAGGATTATTCAACGTAATCTCTTCTTTTATTGATCCATTATCCAAAATAACATTAAAACTTCCACTTAAAGCTATTAAAAATTCTTGTTGTACTATATGCGAGTGTCCTCCTCTATATGTACCACTTGGAACATCAAAAAGATAATAAATACGTTTAAAAGTAAAAGGTAGAGCATCTTTCTCTATTATGGCCAAATTACCTCTAGGATCGCTAATCTTAGGTATTTTTATTAAATTAACTAATTCCTTATTCATATTTTTTATCTAAATTATTCTTTAAAATCATCTTATAATCTATTATACCTTTACTTCCTACCTTAAATTTATAAAAAAAACTTTTAAACAGAATTTTCTTTTTACGGACTAAGAAAAAAATAAATTTAATGAGGAAAAAATAAGACAAGTAACCATAAACCTTACAAAATCCTCCCATTTTTGCATATAATAATCTATCAGAATTTATATCATCACTAGATGAAAAGCTTTTATGTTCAACAATTGTGAATGGAAAAAAAACAACATCGACAGATTTATACATGCAATTTCTTAGAAAAAAAAATGTTTCGGAATCTTCAAATTTTGCACCTAAGCCAAATAGTTCATTATAAAAGCAATTTTTACTTTTTATCTCTTTTCGTAAAAAAGAAACTTCTATTGACAATACTTTTCTTATACTTCTATAATTTAATTTTTTTATCTTCTTCGGGTAATTACTATATAATATTCCTTCATCTGTTTCTGTTTGGAAACAATGAATAGATGATTTATAGTTATTAAAGGAGAATAAAATCATGCTTATAAAATCATGCTTATAAACTACATCATCATCACATATAACAACTATATCTTTAGAAGCTTTCTCTAAAGATAAATTTCTACTTTTTGACAATCCAACTTCAAAGGAATTTATAATCTTTATATTATCAAAATCTGATTTAAGTAGTTTTTCAGGCGAAGTTTGATTAACAATTAAAATTGATAAACTTTCAACTTCACAATTACCAAACATAATTCTTAAGAAATCGAGATTTGTTCGATTCATTGTTGCAATCAAAATTTGAATGTCGGTTTCTCGATAAATTTTATTCAATTGTATTATATTTACACAAATGTAGGAAAAAGTATAACGTATAAATAACAAAATTCTAATATTTCAAAATGAATATCCTTCTACTTGGTGAATACAGTAATCTTCATAATTCTTTAAAAGAAGGATTAATAGCAAAAGGACATAAAGTAAAAATATTAGGCACAGGAGATCATTTTAAAAAATATAATATTGATTATTCTATATATCCTTATTTTTTCAATCGATTTTGGATATTTAAAAAAATAAAACATATTTTTCACATTTTCTTCAAAGTTGATTTAAGTGAATTTGAAACAGCAATTCGTTTTTATTACTTGTTAACAAAATTAAATAATTTCGACCATGTTCAATTAATTAATTCTAATGCAATAGAAACTTTTCCATTTTGTAGTCAATTTTTATACAAAAAATTATTTAAAAAAGTAAAAAAGAGAAGTCTTTTAGTTTGTGGAGATGAAACACCTGTAATAGATTATTTATTAAAAAAAGAATTAAAATATTCTATTCTAACCCCTTATTTTAAAGATCCTACTAAAAAAGATAAATTTCATTACTCTTTAAAATATAGTAAAAATAATTATCGTAAAGTATTCAATTGGTTAATACAAAATTGTCAAGTCTTAATTTGTTCTGATATTGATTATAAAATTCCAATGGAAAAAATGAATTATACTATAAATTTTATTCCAAATCCAATTAACACTGATAGAATTCAATATATAAATTTAGAAAATAGAGAGAAGACAATTATCTTTCTAGGTATTAATAGAGGAAATTATATAAAAAAAGGAATCATTTATTTTGAAAAAGCTTTAAAGATTGTAAAACAAAAATATAAAGATAAAATAGAAATTATAATTTCAGAAGACCTTCCTTATAATGAATATATTGAAAAATATAATTCCGCTCATATTTTATTAGATCAAGTATATGCTTACGACCAGGGTTATAATGCACTAGAGGCAATGGCCAAAGGAAAAATTGTTTTTACAGGAGCTGAAACTGAATTTTTAAATTTTTACAACTTAGACGAAGATGAAGTATGTATCAATGCATTACCATGTGAAAAAAACATTTCAAACAAACTATCATTATTAATTGAGAATCCTGAAAAAATGATTAGAATTTCGAAAAATGCTAGACACTTTATAAACAAAGAACATAACTATAAACTTATTGCTGATCGTTATTTAAATATCTTTAACTCTATAAATTAAACCAACCTAATTTTTTAAAACACCATTTTTGGATAGTGTCTTTTTTAAGAACCAATTATTCTGTTTAAAAAATAACAAAACAACTATAATTATTATAAATTCGAAAGGAAAACTATACCTGTCATTTGTTCCATAAGTTACTATTGCTTGTAAAACAGAAGTTGAAAAAACAATAACACTAAGTATTAATTCTGTAGTAATCATTTTAGTATTAAAAAAATTTAAAACATGGAATATTAATAGAAAGAAAAAGAAGAGTTCAAAAAGAATTAGAATTCCATACTGGATATACCAAATACCAATAAAAATTTTATTTGCATATTTAAAATTAAAATTATCATAATTCCAATACATTGCAGGTTTCCAGAAATCAAGCCAAGATCTACATACAACTTGATAAATATATTCTTTTGGGTTTTCTTTTATAGCAACTTTCGCAAATTTTCCTAATTCAAATGATAATTCATGAAATGTTATATTATATTTTTTATAAGCATCATCTTCATACGCAAACCATATTGACATTGCTACATCTTTATTCTCTCTTATGGCCATTTCTCTGTATTCAACATAGGGTTTTGAAATCCAGTCCCATTCACTAGGCGTATTTTCTGCAAAATAAACACAAGTTTGAGCATTAGTCAATCCATAATATGATGTAGGTGCAAAATATCCAGTATTAATTTTATTGACGTAGCACCATCCAAAATAAGAGATTAATGAACAAGAAACTAATATTAGACCGTAAAAAAAACGTTTAAATGTAAATCTCTGCATTAGAACAAACAAAGTAAATAGAAAAGATAAATAAGCATAGAAAGGCTTAACGAGCACTAAAAAACCAAATAAAAAACTTAGATAAAAGTAATTTCTAAATGTAAATTTATTAAAAGATCCTTTAGAAAAGTGATAAATAATCAATGTAATAAAAAATAAAACTAAAGTTTCTACTAAAATAGAAGTCTCGAAGAAAAAAACATTTAAGAAACTACTAATAAAAATAGTAATTATGAAACTATGTTTAATTGAAAAATTTAAATTTATAATTGTTCTATACCACAAAACTGTTGATATTAATCCTAATATAAATTGAAATAAAACAACAATATGTAAGTTTTGATTCGCTAACGAAATTAAAATTGGATATCCTGGAGAACGTAATCCATGATATCCTTCTAAACTTAAAGATGAAATTATTTTAGCTAATTCAGTATAACCCTCAGTATCAGTATATATTGAAATTGAAGTGTAAAAAACTAGAAAAATCATTAATCTTAATAAAGCACCAATAATCAATATATTTCTAATTGGTTTTTTTATCAAAAAATTTATAAATTTATTTATTTCAATCTTCATTTTCTTTATTAATTATTTTATCAATTATAAAAAGAGGTCTATTCTGTACTTGTTTAAAAATTCTTAATACATATTCGCCAATAATTCCTAAAGACAATAATTGCACACCACTGAATAAGATAATAGCTAAAATTGTCGCTGTAAATCCTTGAGGAATATCATTAAAAAATATCTTTCTATATAAATTATACAGAAAATATACTAATGAAATTAGAATACTTAAAACACCTAATCTTGTTATAAAGCGTATTGGAAAGTCACTAAAATTAAATATTCCTTTAAAGGCTAATTCAAACAATTTCTTCCATGTGTATTTTGTTTCTCCTGCAAATCTTTCGTCTCTTTCATATTCAAATGCAATTTGTTTAAATCCTATCCAAGCTCTCATTCCTCTAAAATAAACATCTTTTTCAGGCATCTTATTAAAACTATCTACAACTCTCCTACTTAACATAGAAAAGTCTCCTGAATCAATAGGTATATTAAAATTAGAGATTTTTCGTTGCAATCTGTAATACAACTTATACATAATCCTTTTTAAAAAAGATTCTTTTCTTTTTTTTCTAACTGCATAAATTACATCATTCCCTTTTTTTAGTAAATCATAAAAATCAGATATTAATTCTGGTGGATCTTGCAAATCTCCATCTATAATCATTATTCCACTTTTAGCATTACAAACACTTAATCCTGCTGAAACCGCATATTGATGCCCAAAATTTCGAGAGAGAAGTACTCCTATAAAACGGCTATCTTGTTTACAAATCTCTTCAATTAAAAATGCAGTATTATCAAAACTTCCATCATCTATTAAATAAACATTACAAGAAAATTTGACTTTATCAATAGTCTTTTTTATTCTTTCTATTAATATGCTAAAAACCTGTTCTTCATTATAGAGAGGTACAAGTATAGAAATATCTACAATATTATCTTTTCTCATTTAATTGTGTATTAATTTGAAGATATTTTTTAAAGAAAAAAACTAAAACTATAAAGTAAATAAAATATGTTATTGCATAAGAAATTACTGCTCCTTCAACTCTAAATAAACGAATACAAAAATAACTTGATATTATTAGAATTACTAACGAAAAAAATTCAATTATAAAATAAGGTTTAATCATCTTTTTAGCGAAAAATTGAATTCCTAATATTAATGATAAAGATCGAAATAAATCTCCTAATAATTGCCAAATAAAAAGTTTATTAACTGGTAAAAAATCACTAGTCAGTAACAATTTTACTATACAATTTCTCGTAAAAAAAATAAAAATCAAACCTAAAGTAAAAATTGGAATAATATGCTTATAATATTGTATAAAAATACTTTTAGTTTCTTTTACTGTTTCTGCTTTTGATAATTCTGGAAGAAAATACAAGTTAATCAATGTCGTTATAAATATCATATAAAATCCTGATATCCTGTTCATAGACTCATAATAGCCCGCTGCTTCCAAAGAATCAAATTGAATTATATATTTTCGAATATTTATATATATTATTGGTACAATAACCGCAGAAAACAATGTCATCATCCCTAATGGCAGAATTTTATAGATTAATTCTATTTTAAACTTTTTGAAATTTAGTATACGCTTAATTGAAATTTCCTTACTAAAAAAATACAGTGTTATAAAAAACACGATTATTGACAAAATAGAAACTGAAAACAATGCTCCTAAAACTTTGAAATTCCACATTAGATATACTGAAAGTATTACTCCTATCAAATATGTTAATATTGTTAATATAATTACTTTTTTATAAGTTCTTAGTCCGTTTAAAATTATGATTAGTACCGTATTTATAATTTGAAAAGGTAATAGAATTGCTAAAATCTGAATAACAATACTATATTCTATCGTATTAAACAAATAATTACTGATTTTGTTTGAAAATACAAATATTACAATCCCAATAATGGTACCTAAAAAGAAGACAAAATACAAAATAGTCGTTATAAGAGGATAAATTTCCTCCCTATCATTTGATTTTTCAGCTACAGTTTTTATTATTCCATTATTTAAACCTAATATGCCTATTGATTCTATAGAACTAATAAAATTTCTAAAATTCCCCATCAAAGCCATTCCTGACGCTCCTATAAAATAAGCAATTGCCTTTGAAGAAATTATTCCTGTCAATACTCTAATAAAGATACTGATGCTATTTAAAGATGCAACTTTTATTAACTGATTACTAAATATTTTTTTTAAAAGAAACAAACTAATAAGAATTTAAAATTAAAACTATTCTATCTATTTCACCACAATTTAAACCAGAATTCAAAGGAATACTTAAAACTTCATTATGAATTTTCTCTGAAATAGGGAAACTCATATTATTCATATACTTTAAAGCTTCTTGTTTATGTGGAGCTATAGGATAATGAATCATGGTTTCAATTTTATTTTCTTTTAAATATTTGGCTAACCTATCTCTATTTTTTGTTCGAATAACAAACAAATGAAAAACATGATTTTCACTTTCATTCCAAAAAGGAAGAATTATTTCATTATTTTTAATTTCTGAAAGATACCGTTTTGCTATATGCCTTCTTTTTTCGTTTTCATTATCTAAATGAGCTAATTTCACATTTAAAAATGAAGCTTGTAATTCATCAAGCCTAGAATTTGTTCCTATTCTTTCATTTTCATACTTTACTTTAGAACCATAATTTCGCATAGAAAAAAGCACTTCTGCCAATACATTATCATTGGTTGTAATTGCTCCTGCATCACCTAAAGCTCCTAAATTTTTTCCTGGATAAAAACTAAATCCAGCAGCATTTGCTAAGTTTCCTGCTTTCTTACTTTCTAAAATAGCTCCATGTGCTTGTGCTGCATCTTCTATAACTAACAAATTATTTTTTTTTGCAATTTTATTTATCTGATTCATTTCGGCTAATTGTCCATATAAATGAACAGCTAAAATGGCTTTTGTCCTATTAGTTATTTTTGTCTGAATTAAATCTGGATTCAAATTGTAGGTTTCCAATTTAGGTTCTACTAAAACAGGTATTAAATCGGCTTGAAGAATTGCTAAAATACTAGCAATATAGGTATTAGATGGAATAATAACCTCATCTCCTTTTTGTAATTTTCCTAATTGAATATACGCTTTAAAAATCAATACTAAAGCATCTAATCCATTTCCTACACCTATACAATATTTTGTTCCACAATAAGTTGCAAAATTAGATTCGAATGATTTCACTTCATTTCCAAGAATGTACCAGCCTGAATCTAAGAATTGCTTCATTTTTTCTTGAAATGCAATCTCAAAAGGTTTGTTTAATTTATGTAAATCAAGGAATTTTATCATAATTTAATTTTATATGTATCTTGATTAAACAGAGAACATCCTAATTCTTCTTTTTGCATTAATAAGCCTTCATTATACCCTAAATCATTAGTTTCAGTACATGTTCCCATATCAAAAAAATCAAATTCTTCTTTATATTTTTCTATAAGTTTAAAATATAGAAAATCTAAGGCTCTTAGTTTTTCTCCTAATAAAGTTGTTGCTCCATATTGCGATTTTAATACCTTTTCAAACTTAAAAATAGTAAGTCCTGCTATTATTTCACCTTCATAGAAAACGTTATATTGGAAAATATTATTTGGAAACTTATTTGCTAAATATTGTATTTCTTCAATACTATGTACTGGTTTGGTATTGTGTTTCTCTTTTAATCTTGGTATTAAAACTTCATTCCAAAAAGTGGAAAAATCACCTGTTGATTCTACTTCTAAATTTAATTTTAAATTTTTTCTATAATGTTTTAATTTGCTTTTAGAAATTCTAAAATCGTCTTTAAATGGTATACATAAATTTAATTCTCTTTTCATCAAAACAGCATTTTTCTTGAAAAAAGAAAACAGATACTCTTCCGATTTATTAATTTGATAAAAAATATTAATTGGTTTATATACCAACTCATCAAATTCATTTTGTTTCAAAAAAGTAAAAATGGAATTAAAATAAGAATCAACTTCGTTGTATTTAACAAACTTTTCTAATACTAATCCTCCATAAGTTAGTCCTTGATGTGAATAAAGAATATTTCCTACTCTGTTTGCAGGTAAAATTGCTTTCAAATTATCTTTTTTATCAAAAATTAAAAGTGAATAATCCTCAAATCTATCACTATGATATTCCATATAATCTCTATGAAATAGAAATGTAGCATTTTTAGCATCTGAAATAAAATTATTCCAAACGTTATAATAACCCTTTGTGTATTTATTAACGGAATATGTTTTCAAAAAAATGGAATTAGTCCCGAAAATTACTAATTTTTTAACTGTTGTATAGTCTATCTGTAACTTTTTATCAAATAATTTATTATATTGGACATTGATTATTCCCCAATACATTAAAAATGAATCCTAAAAGTAATCTCTATAGTTACTTCTTTTTTATATTATTTCCTATATTAACTATTGGACAAGATATTTCTTTGTATACTCAAATCAATGGTCGATATGATTTTACATTTATAGGGAACACTTTAAATTCTCAAGAAAATTCCTTTCAAACTACACCGAGTGTTTTAACTAGTTCATCTGCCACTTTAAATTTAAATTCGAACGATATTATAGAACGTGCTTATTTATATTGGGCTGGATGCGGAACAGGAGATTTTGATATAAAGCTAAACGATGTTGATGTCGTTCCCGAAAGAACTTTTTCAAATATTTTATATAATCAATTTCATTTTTTTAGTGCATTTGCAGATGTTACTTCTCAAGTTCAAGCTACAGGAAATAATACTTATACTGTTTCAGACTTAGACGTATCTAATTTTATTAGTTTACATTTTCAGAATAAAACTAATTTCGCAGGATGGGCTTTAATAATCGTTTATAAAAACAGTTCACTTCCTTTGAATCAGCTAAATATTTATGATGGATTGCAAGTTGTTTCCCAAACTCAAAACTCACTTTCTGTTAATTTAGATGCTTTAAATGTAATTGATAATCAAGATGCAAAAATAGGTTTTTTAGCATGGGAAGGAGATTCTGGATTAGCTATAAATGAAACATTGAGAATAAATGGTACTATTCTTAGTAATCCTCCTCTTAATCCTGCTAATAATGCTTTCAATGGTACTAATTCAATTACCAATTCTAATGAACTTTATAATATGGATTTAGATATCTATGGCATTCAAAATAATATTGCTATAGGAGATACAAATGCTACTATTGAATTAACTTCTGGACGAGATTATGTTATGATTAATGCTATTGTAACCAAATTAAATAGTCAATTACCAGACGCTACTATCCAAATAGATGATTATCAATTAGCTTGTAATATTAGAGAACTACCTGTTCGTTTTACTGTTTATAATGTGAATAGTACTGATATTTTACAAGCCAATACTCCTATCGCTTTTTATGTAGATGGAGTTTTAGTTGGCACTTCTCAAACTCAAAACACAATTCCTATTGGAGAAAGTGAATCTGGAAATGCTATTCTTACTATTCCAAGCAATATTCCGACAAATTTTAACCTAACTGCTGTTGTTGATGATATAGGAAACAATTCAGGAATAGTAACTGAATTAGTTGAATCCAATAATTCAAACACGATTGCTATCCAACTTTTAGTTTCTCCTGAATTTAATATTTTAGAACCTGTTATTAGCTGTAATTTAGGATTAACAAGAGGTGTTTTTGATTTTTCAAATTATGAATATCAGGTAAAAACGAATCCTTCTCAAACGGCTACATTTTATGAAAACTATGATGATGCTTTTAATGAGGTAAATCCGATTTTTAATACTACAAATTATGAAGTTATTACTTCTCCAAAAGAAATTTTCATTAGAATTGAAGATGACAATTGTTTTGCTATAACTTCTTTCTTTTTACAAACAAAAAACTGTCCACCAACAGTTTACAATGCTGTTTCTGCTAATAATGATACTCTAAATGATTCTTTTTTTATAGATGGTTTAAGAGATATTTTTGTGAATTTCAGGTTAGAAATATACAACCGTTGGGGAAAACACCTTTGGACTGGAAATAACAACAAACCAAATTGGAATGGTTATGTTCAGGAAGGAATTGGTTCAAAATTAGTACCAGAAGGAACTTATTTTTATATTCTATATCTAAATGATCCTAGCTATCCTGAGCCTTTAAATGGTTATTTATACTTAACTCGATAATTACATATTTTGTGTATAATAATTATAATCTTTCATTAATGTTCTAATAAAATCTTGATCATTTCCTGATTGATTTTTAATTCCTGTTACAGCAATTACTTTTTCTCTAAGTTTTATTAATGTAGCATAATCTCTTGTTTTTATAGCAGTTTCAAAAGTTTCTTTAATAATCCTAACATCATTATCGGATAATTTAATAACTAATGGATAAACTGGAACATAATCATTATTAACTTCTTGTAAAATAGTATGATTAATATTTATATTATTTTTTAATGAAATAACAGCTGTTCCTGCTGCCATATCTCCTAACCTCTGGTTTTTATTACTTGTAACAATCGCTATTAAACCTATAACGCCACTACCAATTAAGACTTCAATTAAACGAAATAACCATCGTACCAAATAATCTCCAAAACCTGCTTGATAACCATCAATTTTAATTACTTTCATCTTTAAAAGTTTTTTTGCTATGGTTTGTCCTTCCCATAAACTTTCTTGAATTAATGAATAAAACATTATTGGTAAACCTATAATAGAGAATATTCCCATTATAGACCATTGATCCATTCCTCTAAAAAAACGATCTAAATCGAATACATTTATAACAAAATACACAGCAATAATATAAGCGGCTTTAACCAGTGTATCAAGAAGTTGCCCTAGTAATCTATCTCCTACAGAAGCGGCTGTAAAATTTATCGTAACATTTTGTGTTGTTGTTATAGCTAATTGTGACATAATTTTTTATTTTAGCACTTCATGAGAGAAGTAGCATTTATAAAACAAAATAAAGAAAAATGGCTTGATTTTGAACAAGCAATTTTCGGTAAATCTAAGAAAAATCCTGATGAATTAGCAAGTTTATATATTCATTTGGTAAATGATTTAGCATACGCACAGACTTACTACACTAAAAGTAAGACAGTTGTGTATTTAAATTACTTAGCTTCACAAACCTATCAAAAAATTTATAAAACGAAAAGAGAAGATACGAATCGATTGGTATATTTCTTTAAAACGGAAGTGCCTTTAATTGTATATTCATACAGAAGATATATTTTATACGCTTTTATTCTCTTTACTTTACTTACTTCAATAGGAGTAATCTCTGCAAAGAACGATGATTCATTTGTAAGACTTATTTTAGGAGATGGTTATGTTAACATGACATTAGAAAACATAAAAGACGGAAACCCTGTTGCTGTTTATAAAAGTGGTAGTAATTGGGGAAGTTTTATTGGTATTACACTAAATAATCTAAAAGTAGGTGCAATGTCTTACTTTTATGGAATATTCTTTGGAATTGGTACTTTTTGGGTACTCATTCAAAACTGTATTATGTTAGGTTCATTTCAATACTTTTTTTACCAAGAAGGTGTTTTTTGGGAAAGTGTTCGAGGAATTTGGATTCATGGCTCAATGGAAATTTTTGCTATGGTTATAGAAGCTGGCGCTGGCTTTGCATTAGGTGCTAGTATTCTGTTTCCTAAAACTTTTTCTAGATTGAATTCTTTTAAAATTGGGTTTCAAAACTCCTTCAAAATATTTTTAAGTACTATGCCTTTTACCATAATGGCTGGTTTTTTAGAAGGTTATATTACTCGTTATTCTATAGACATGCCAAAACCATTAAGTATTGGTATAATATTAATCACATTAGCAATGATTAGCTTTTACTATTTAGTATATCCTTTCATTGTAAATAAAAAAATAAAGAACTAATTTATGTTTCAATTATATAAAAAAAGAAATTTTGGAGAACTTGTAAGCGATACGTTTGAGTTTTTAAAATTACATGGGAAAAACTATTTCAAAAATTATTTCATCATAAATGGTCCATTACTACTATTATTGGTAATATCGCTTTATTTCCTAACGAAAGTATATTTCGAAGGGATTTTTTCAACTATAACTATAGGAGACAATAACCCAAATGGTCTTATGAATCACATGTTTAATAATATGTGGGTTTTTATGGGACTAGGAATTCTCTTAATTATTACCATATTATTGGTTAGCATTGTTAATTATACTTATCCTGTAAGTTACTTAAAATTAGTTGAAAGTAGAACAGAAACTACAACGGAAAACATTCTAAAAATAATGAAATTGAAATTAGGAAGAACCATCATTTTTTTCCTTGCTTCTATTGTAATATTCATTCCATTATTAATCATTCTTGGTTTTTTAATGTTTTTACTAGTATTTATTATAATAGGAATTCCACTATTATTCATATTCATCCCTACTATTATGAGTTGGATGATATTAAGTTACTACGACTACATCTCAACAGAAAATGGCTATTTTCAATCATTAGGAAATGCCTTTGAAATAATCAAAAAGAAATTTTGGCCTATAGTAGGTTCTACAGTAATTATGTATATCATAGTTCAAGTAGTTGTAGGAATCATTACTTTCATTCCATATAGCATTTTTCTAGCGAGTATGTTTACAGATATAGATGCTAGCAATACCAATCAAACTTTTACTACAATGAGTGTTGTTTTATCAGCAGTTATGGTTATTTCAATAATATTAAATTACACTCTCCAAAATTTAATCTTCGTTAATCAAGGAATAATCTATTATAGTGTAAAAGAGGAAGAAGAAAATAATAGTATTAAAAGTGATATAGATTTAATAGGTAAAGATGGCGAATAAACAATTTCTTTTTATCCTTTTTTTATCATGCATTGGGTTTTCACAATCCGATACAATAACAGTTTCTTCAAATTCAACTCTTGAAGAAGAAATTTATTCTGAATATCAAGATTCATTATATTCTACTGAAAACTACATCATTACTCCAAAAACATTTGATCCAAATTTTCAAAAAAAATATACTGATGATGAATTTATATATGAAACTGTAATTGATAATAAAGAGCTAACAGCATGGGAACGCTTTTGGAGAGCAATCAAAAATTTCTTTGAACGATTATTTGATTTTGGAAGTTTAGGACGTTCTATATCTGGATTAGAAATAATTATGAAAATTATTGCTTTTATCATTATTGGTTTTGTTATTTACATGATTGTTAAAGTTATTATTAACAAAGAAGGACAATGGATATTTGGTAAAAAAAATAAAAAAATTACTGTTTCAGAATTGGTAGAAGAAAACATTCATTCTATCAATTTTAATGAGATTATAAAAAAATCAAAACAAGAAAAAGATTATCGACTTACTATTAGATATTACTATTTATGGTTATTAAAATCATATTCTGATAAAGAGCTAATTGAATGGGATATTGAAAAAACAAACTCAGATTATTTATCTGAACTAAAATCTCAAAATACAAAAGAAAATTTCAAATACCTCTCATATATCTACGATTACAGTTGGTATGGAGAATTTGAAATTAATGAACCCGATTTCTTAAAAGCTGAAACCGTATTTTTAAAAGCAATACAAGAAAAGTAAAATGCCAAAAAGTATAAAAATATACATCTTCATATTAGTCCTTATTTTTATAGGAGTAATAGTTATTGATGCAAACCGACCAAAACCAGTAAATTGGGCACCAACTTATAGTGTTAAAGACAAAATTCCTTATGGGCTTTATGTTTTAGACAATGAAATAGATAATTTATTTAAGGGGCAAAAAATAGAAAAATTTGGTGTTACTCCATATGAGTTTTTAGATCCAAAATATACCTATACAGATAGTACTTATAATACAAAAGGAACTATTTTATATATAAATGAGAATTGTGATATTGATAATGAATCAGCACATGAACTACTATATTTTGCTTCTCATGGTAATTCAATATTTATAAGTGCTAGTGATTTTTCTAGAGCTATTAGAGATACTTTACATTTCGACTATGGTTATGCCAATAATTATGCTGACACATTACAATTTTCGTTAAACAACAAAGAAAAATACAAGTACTTAAAAGGCGTAAATGATGTTTATTTTAAAGAATACGATTCTACTAAAGTAGAAATACTAGGTTATCAAAAAAACAGCAATAATGATTCTGTTCCAAACTTCATCAGAATTCCACATGTAAACGGATATTTTTATTTGCATACACAACCAGCCGCTTTTACCAATTATTACCTGCTTCATAAAGAAAATTATAAATATGCAGAAAGAACACTTTCTTATATTGAAGATGAAAAAATATTTTGGTATTTAGAAGGAAATCGCAATAATGTAGGTTCTCCTATGAGATATTGGCTAAGTCAACCTGCATTAAAATGGGCTTGGTATATTAGTTTAATCAGTATTTTTATCTTCATGATATTCAACGCTAAAAGAAGACAACGAGTTATTCCTATAAAAGAGCCACTAAGAAATACAACAGTCGATTTCACAAAAACTATTGGGAACTTGTATTATCAAGAAGGAAATCATCAAGATATAATTGATAAAAAAATAAAATTCTTTCTTGAAAAAATAAGAAATGAATACTTAGTTGACACATTCGATTTAAATGAAAGTTTTATCAATCGTTTGCATCAAAAAACCGGAAAAAGTAAAGCTGAAATTGAAAACCTTGTTCGTTTAATAAAAAAATATAGAAACCAAGAACAAAGTACGGAGAAAGACCTATTAGAATTTAATAATACCATTGAAAAATTGGGAATATAAAACAAGAATAATATAGACTTTACAGATATTATAAAAACACAAATCTGTACTCATGTCTCAATAATATAAAATTAAGTCAAGAAAAAATATATGGAAAATAATTTTGAATCACACGAAAATCTAAATGTAAACGAAAATTTAAATGATAATCTAAACTTTCAAACCCGTTTAAATTTAGCACCGCTTCAGGAAAGTATAACAAATATAAAAGAAGAAATAGCAAAAGTAATTGTAGGACAATCTAAAATGGTTGACCAATTATTAGTAGCTATTCTTTCTAATGGACATGTATTACTAGAAGGTGTTCCTGGTGTAGCAAAAACGATAACTGCAAAATTGTTATCAAGAACTTTAAGTTTAGATTTTAGTCGTATTCAATTCACACCCGATTTAATGCCTTCCGATATCATTGGAACATCCGTTTTTGACTTATCAAAATCATCTTTCGAGTTCAAAAAAGGGCCTATTTTCTCTAATTTTGTTCTTATCGATGAAATTAATCGTGCTCCAGCAAAAACACAAGCTGCTTTATTTGAGGTTATGGAAGAACGTCAAATTACTGCTGACGGTCATACTTACAAACTTGATTTACCTTTTCTTGTTATAGCTACTCAAAATCCTATAGAACAAGAAGGAACTTATCGTTTACCAGAAGCACAATTAGACCGTTTTCTTTTTAAAATAAACATTGACTATCCTAATTTATCAGAAGAAATACAAATTCTTCAGAAAGAGAACGTTTTACAAAATAATGACAAGCTAGCTCCAATTGCTCAAGTTATTGCAAAAAGTAACATCTTAACGTTTCAAACTTTAATAAAGCAAATTTTAATAGAACCGCATTTAGTAGAATATATTGCGAAAATTGTATTAAACACACGTGAAAATCCATTTTTATACCTTGGAGCATCACCAAGAGCTTCTATTGCAATTTTAAATGCTTCTAAAGGTTTTGCTGCGCTTAAAAATAGAGATTTTGTTACTCCAGAAGATATTAAAGAAGCTGCTATTCCTGTATTACAACACCGTGTTGTAGTTACGCCAGAACGCGAAATGGAAGGTATTACTAGCACCGAAATTATCAAACAAATTATTGATTCAGTAGAAATTCCTAGATAGAACGAATTCAATAGATTCATAAAAAAATCAATAGATAAATGAAGCAACTTTTAAAACAACTATATCTCAATAATTTCTTTTTTTATTGCCTCATGGGTATAATTACCCTATTTACTATTGCATACTTTTTTCCCATGTTTTACAATGCCGCTTGGTATTTACTATATGTATTAATCGTCTTTACAGCTATTGACATTCTATTGTTATTCGGATTTGGAAATAAAATTGAAGCTACTAGAATTACACCCGAAAAATTATCAAATGGTGATGAAAATTCAATAATTATCAGAATAAAAAACAAATATACATTTCCTATTCTTGCAAAAATTATTGATGAAATTCCATTTCAATTTCAAGAACGAAATTTTGAAGTAAAACGAAAAATAAAAGCTTCTACAAATGATAATTACCAATATTTTCTTCGTCCTACAGAGCGTGGTGAATATTCCTTTGGAAATCTTAATTTCTACGCAGTATCTCCATTGCAACTAGTTGCTAAGCGCTATACTTTTAATAAAGATCAAATGGTGCCCACTTATCCATCATATATTCAATTACGTAAATATGATCTAATGGCATTCTCTAATAATTTATTCCAATATGGTTTAAAAAAGATTAGAAGAATTGGACATACTATGGAATTTGAACAAATAAAAGAATATGTACAAGGAGATGATATTCGTACAATAAACTGGAAAGCAACAGCAAAGCGTAATCAATTAATGGTAAACCAATTTCAAGATGAAAAATCTCAAAATGTTTACATGGTTATCGACAAAGGACGTGTTATGAAAATGCCATTTAATGGATTAAGTTTACTTGATTATGCTATTAATGCTACATTGGTTTTATCAAATGTAATTATCAAAAAGCAAGACAAAGCTGGAATGTTTACTTTCTCAAAGAAAGTAGAAAATCGTGTAGTAGCTGAAAAAAGACAAAGCCAGATGCAAAACATCATGGAAAATTTATATAACATTAAAACTGATTACTTTGAAAGCGATTTTAGTCGTTTATATGTAGATATAAAAAAACATATCAATCATAGAAGTTTGATAATGCTATATACAAATTTTGAAACACTTGATGGTTTACATAGACAACTTCCCTATTTAAAAGGAATTGCAAAGAATCATCTGCTTGTAATAGTCTTCTTCAATAATACTGAACTAAACGAACTTATCCAAAAGAAAGCTGAAAATGTACAGGAAATATACGATAAAGTCATTGCTGAAAAATTTGCTTTTGAAAAACGACTAATCGTGAATGAACTTAAAAAATACGGTATTTATTCTGTATTAACTCAACCTGAACATCTTACATTAGATACAATAAACAAATATTTAGAGATAAAAGCTAGAGGAATTTTATAATATAAAAAAACAGAGAATTTATTACAAATTTACTCAATCAGATATTTTTAATGAATCTCCTAATTCTTTTTTATAAAGATATTATCATAAATAAGCTAAAATATTTTATATATTACACCACTATACAATTACTAATAAGTGGGAGTTACTACCTTTAGGTGGACAAATTAATTAAATCCTTCTGCTGTAACTTTACAAAATGGAAAAACAGAGAAGAATTTACAGTTTAAAACTGCAAAGCAATTATTGAATACCATAAAAAATAAATACAAATGAAATAATTTAAACTAAAGGCAGTAGGTATCTTTTATTCATAAGTTTTCATTTTATTTATTGGAATTCATGAATCTTCGATTTCCAAGAACGACAAGTAAAATATAAATTTATCTAATTCTATAAATCTGAATTTTCAGTCAATAAGATATGTTTCGTTTTTAAAGTCGATAAAAGCAGCTATTATAAATGGGTTGTAAGAACAACATCGAAAAGGAATTTATTACCAGAGTAGAAATGTTAGGATTTAAAGCGTTCAAAAAATTAGTTAGAAAGCTAATAAAAAAAATTATTTACAAAGTATTATAAAACGTAAGTTTAAAATAACTATAAATTCTTCCCATAAATATGCTGTTTTAGAAAATAAATTGAATAGAGAGTTTACAGTAATTAAAGAGAATACAGCTTGGGTACAGACAATCACTCATATCAGAACTGGTCAAGGTTGGTTGTATTCAACATTAGTTATTGATTTGTTTGACAGGAAAGTATTTAAAGGGTTATTAAGTAACACAATGAGAGCAAAAGATACCAACCGTTTTGATATAGTCCAATCAAGAATAAATCATTAATTTTCATTCTGATAGAGGAATACACAGTATGCATGCGAAGAATTTACATCAGAATTAAACAGGTATAAATCCATAATCAGAAGCATGTCAAGAAAAAGGAATCGTTATGATAATGCTGTTATAGGAATATTTTTCAAAATATTAAAAGTAGAATTAATTTATCAAAATCGTTATCAAACCAAACAAGAGACAGAATTATAAATCTTTGACCAGACCGGTAGTGAACTTGCGAAACAATATATCGAAACATTTTGCAATAACCAAAAAAGACACAAACCTATTAAATAATTTAACTATTTTAGAGTATCAAAAAATAATTAACAACAATTTAAAAATAGAGGCATAAGGTCTATAAAAAATTGTCCGAAACCTCATAAGTAAAAGACTTTTGGAGAGCTAATGGTAAAATGACTTCTATAAAATACTGCATAAAACAAATATAGTTTTAAAATAGTAATAAATCAATTCAATAAATAAGGATAAGCACTAGTACCTACTTAAGATATTAGTAATCATTTAAAAATAGCGAATATCCAATAAATTTTAAAAACAAAAAAACCCTAATCGTACTGATTAGGGTTTTTAAAAGAAAGGCGGCGACATACTCTCCCACAGGATTGCAGTACCATCTGCGCAGGTGGGCTTAACTTCTCTGTTCGGAATGGGAAGAGGTGAGCCCCACCGCAATAACCACCTTAAGAGGTTATAATTGCTTTAGGCAACTATTTGTAATATACATTTATTTTTCAAAATGAATAACTACAATAATATCTTAACATATTGAGACAAGAAAATCTATTTTTTACAGAAAGTTTCTCCCTGCGCCTTGCGGCGCAGGAAAAGCGTACATAAGCTTACGGATTATTAGTACTACTCGACTATGACATTACTGCCTTTACATCTATAGCCTATCAACGTGGTCATCTTCCACGATCCTTAAAAGAAATCTCATCTTGTGGTGGGTTTCGCGCTTATATGCTTTCAGCGCTTATCCCTTCCAAACGTAGCTACTCTGCAGTGCTCCTGGCGGAACAACAGATACACCAGAGGTTTGTCCAATTCGGTCCTCTCGTACTAGAATCAGATCCACTCAAATTTCTAACGCCCACAGTAGATAGAGACCGAACTGTCTCACGACGTTCTGAACCCAGCTCGCGTGCCACTTTAATGGGCGAACAGCCCAACCCTTGGGACCTTCTCCAGCCCCAGGATGTGACGAGCCGACATCGAGGTGCCAAACCCCCCCGTCGATATGAGCTCTTGGGGGAGATCAGCCTGTTATCCCCGGCGTACCTTTTATCCTTTGAGCGATGGCCCTTCCATGCGGAACCACCGGATCACTATGCTCTACTTTCGTACCTGATCGACCTGTATGTCTCTCAGTCAAGCTCCCTTATACCATTGCACTCTACGCACGGTTACCAAGCGTGCTGAGGGAACCTTTAGAAGCCTCCGTTACTCTTTTGGAGGCGACCACCCCAGTCAAACTACCCACCAAACAATGTCCCCCACTTAAGCGGGGTTAGGCCTCAGACAAGCAAAGGGTGGTATTTCAACAATGACTCCACAACGCCTAGCGACGCCACTTCAAAGTCTCCCACCTATCCTACACATCACGTGTCCAAGGTCAATATTAAGCTATAGTAAAGGTGCACAGGGTCTTTTCGTCCCACTGCGGGTAATCGGCATCTTCACCGATACTACAATTTCACCGAGCTCATGGCTGAGACAGTGTCCAGATCGTTACACCATTCGTGCAGGTCGGAACTTACCCGACAAGGAATTTCGCTACCTTAGGACCGTTATAGTTACGGCCGCCGTTTACTGGGGCTTCAATTCAATGCTTCTCCGAAGATAACATCTCCTCTTAACCTTCCAGCACCGGGCAGGTGTCAGGCCCTATACTTCATCTTACGATTTTGCAGAGCCCTGTGTTTTTGATAAACAGTCGCCTGGACCTTTTCACTGCGGCCAGCATTGCTGCTGGCGACCTTTCTCCCGAAGTTACAGGTCTATTTTGCCTAATTCCTTAGCCATGAATCTCTCGAGCACCTTAGGATTCTCTCCTCAACTACCTGTGTCGGTTTACGGTACGGGTACTTATAATCTAAGTTTAGAAACTTTTCTTGGAAGCCCTTAGGCACACTATCCCTTTGTCCGAAGACTCCGAGTACTATCGTATTTCACCATTCTCTACGGATTTGCCTATAGAGAATATAGTTAGGTACTTCAACGAACTATTCCGTCAGTTCGCGGTGCTTTCATCACTCCGTCATTCCATCACAATTATAAGTAGTACGGGAATATTAACCCGTTGGCCATCGACTGTCCCTTTCGGGTTCGCCTTAGGACCCGACTAACCCTCAGCTGATTAGCATAGCTGAGGAAACCTTAGTTTTTCGGTGTGCGGGTTTCTCGCCCGCATTATCGTTACTTATGCCTACATTTTCTTTTCTAAACAGTCCAGCAATACTCACATATCACCTTCAACCCAGTTTAGAATGCTCCCCTACCACAGATTAATCTGTCCATAGCTTCGGTAGTATACTTATGCCCGATTATTATCCATGCTCGTCCGCTCGACTAGTGAGCTGTTACGCACTCTTTAAATGAATGGCTGCTTCCAAGCCAACATCCTAGCTGTCTAAGCAGACAAACCGCGTTTTTTCAACTTAGTATACATTTGGGGACCTTAGCTGATGGTCTGGGTTCTTTCCCTCTCGGACATGGACCTTAGCACCCATGCCCTCACTGCTGAGCATCATTATATAGCATTCGGAGTTTGTCAGGAATTGGTAGGTGGTGAAACCCCCGCATCCAATCAGTAGCTCTACCTCTATATAACTAATTCAGCGCTGCACCTAAATGCATTTCGGGGAGTACGAGCTATTTCCGAGTTTGATTGGCCTTTCACCCCTACCCACAGGTCATCCCAAGACTTTTCAACGTCAACGGGTTCGGACCTCCACTGTGTGTTACCACAGCTTCATCCTGCCCATGGGTAGATCACACGGTTTCGCGTCTACCATTACTGACTATGGCGCCCTATTCAGACTCGCTTTCGCTACGGATCCATACCTGAAGTACTTATCCTTGCCAGCAACGGTAACTCGTAGGCTCATTATGCAAAAGGCACGCCGTCACCCCACGAAAGGGCTCCGACCGCTTGTAAGCGTATGGTTTCAGGATCTATTTCACTCCGTTATTCACGGTTCTTTTCACCTTTCCCTCACGGTACTGGTTCACTATCGGTCTCTCAGGAGTATTTAGCCTTACCGGATGGTCCCGGCAGATTCACACAGGGTTTCACGTGCCCCGCGCTACTCAGGATACTGCTATCTATATCTTCTCTTACCTATACAGGACTATCACCTTCTTTGGTTAACCTTTCCAGGTTATTCTAATTCAATCCGCATAGAATGTCGCAGTCCTACAACCCCAAAATTGCCGTAACAACTTTGGTTTGGGCTAATCCGCGTTCGCTCGCCACTACTTACGGAATCACTTTTGTTTTCTTCTCCTCCGCCTACTTAGATGTTTCAGTTCAGCGGGTTTACTCTCCTATCGGAGTACTATGTCTTCAACATAGTGGGTTGCCCCATTCGGATATCTACGGATCAATTCGTGTGTGCCAATCCCCGTAGCTTTTCGCAGCTTATCACGTCCTTCATCGCCTCTGAGAGCCTAGGCATTCCCCATACGCCCTTATTTTGCTTATTGTACTTGTTTTTCAAATGTTATACGAATATAACACCCGAAATTTGTGCTTTCTATTATATTTTTATATTTTCTTTTTTCAATATGTCAATGAACTTTTATACTTTCTTACAAAGTATTCGTGGAGAATATCGGAGTCGAACCGATGACCTCCTGCGTGCAAGGCAGGCGCTCTAGCCAGCTGAGCTAATCCCCCATTTAGTAGTCAATAGTTAACAGTTTGCAGTTAACAGACTTCAAACGGCTTACTCAACCTCTAAAATTTCCTATAAAAACTCGAAAATTGTAGTCCCGGGCAGACTCGAACTGCCGACCCCTACATTATCAGTGTAGTACTCTAACCAGCTGAGCTACGAGACTCTGTTTTCTTTAGTTTTTATTGTTTTTTGAACTAACAGCGAGAGTAAAATCAATCTCTTATACATACAACTTTATCTTTTCTCTAGAAAGGAGGTGTTCCAGCCGCACCTTCCGGTACGGCTACCTTGTTACGACTTAGCCCCAGTTACCAGTTTTACCCTAGGCAGCTCCTTACGGTCACCGACTTCAGGTACCCCCAGCTTCCATGGCTTGACGGGCGGTGTGTACAAGGCCCGGGAACGTATTCACCGGATCATGGCTGATATCCGATTACTAGCGATTCCAGCTTCACGGAGTCGAGTTGCAGACTCCGATCCGAACTGAGACCGGTTTTGAAGATTCGCATCATGTCACCATGTAGCTGCTCTCTGTACCGGCCATTGTAGCACGTGTGTGGCCCAGGACGTAAGGGCCGTGATGATTTGACGTCATCCCCACCTTCCTCGCGGTTTGCACCGGCAGTCTCGTTAGAGTTCCCGACATTACTCGCTGGCAACTAACGACAGGGGTTGCGCTCGTTATAGGACTTAACCTGACACCTCACGGCACGAGCTGACGACAACCATGCAGCACCTTGAAAGACGTCCGAAGAAAAATCTGTTTCCAAATCTGTCGTCTCCCATTTAAGCCCTGGTAAGGTTCCTCGCGTATCATCGAATTAAACCACATGCTCCACCGCTTGTGCGGGCCCCCGTCAATTCCTTTGAGTTTCACACTTGCGTGCGTACTCCCCAGGTGGGATACTTATCACTTTCGCTTAGCCACTCAAACCGAAGTCCGAACAGCTAGTATCCATCGTTTACGGCGTGGACTACCAGGGTATCTAATCCTGTTCGCTACCCACGCTTTCGTCCATCAGCGTCAATCATTTAGTAGTAACCTGCCTTCGCAATTGGTATTCCATGTAATATCTAAGCATTTCACCGCTACACTACATATTCTAGTTACTTCCTAAACATTCAAGCCCTACAGTATCAATGGCAGTTTCCTAGTTGAGCTAGAAGATTTCACCACTGACTTATAAGGCCGCCTACGGACCCTTTAAACCCAATGATTCCGGATAACGCTTGGATCCTCCGTATTACCGCGGCTGCTGGCACGGAGTTAGCCGATCCTTATTCCTACAGTACCGTCAAGCTGCTACACGTAGCAGTGTTTCTTCCTGTATAAAAGCAGTTTACAACCCATAGGGCCGTCTTCCTGCACGCGGCATGGCTGGATCAGGCTTGCGCCCATTGTCCAATATTCCTCACTGCTGCCTCCCGTAGGAGTCTGGTCCGTGTCTCAGTACCAGTGTGGGGGATCTCCCTCTCAGGACCCCTACCCATCATTGCCTTGGTATGCCGTTACCATACCAACTAGCTAATGGGACGCATGCTCATCTTGTACCGTTGGAACTTTAATAATCAGAAGATGCCTCCCGATAATACTATGAGGTATTAATCCAAATTTCTCTGGGCTATCCCTCTGTACAAGGTAGATTGCATACGCGTTACGCACCCGTGCGCCGGTCTCAAGTTAGCAAGCTAACTCTACCCCTCGACTTGCATGTGTTAGGCCTGCCGCTAGCGTTCATCCTGAGCCAGGATCAAACTCTTCATCGTATATTTTAATTTTGTACGATAATCGCTGACGTATAGTCTAATTCAATTTACTCTCTTTTACTTTATAACTTAAATCACTTTAAGTTATGCTGTCAATCCAATATGTCTATGAACGTGTCATTCTTTTTTATTCCGCTATTCTCTCGTTTAGCGGCTGCAAAACTACAACCTTCTTTTTAATCTCGCAAGCTTTTTTTGAAATATTTTTTAAAAGTTTTTCTTAAAATTAATCCCTAAAAAATCTTACTCAATATGTATCAGAACTTCGCTTGTTTAGCGGGCTGCAAAGGTAATTCTTTATTTTGAAACTGACAAACTTTTTTTGAAAAAAATTTTCTTTTTTTTGTCAACTTATAACCTTCATTATCTCTCAAAAAAATCACTCATGAACTTCGCTTAAACTTCATCACCTCACTCCTTATCTCTAAAGCATTTCAGTGAAATTGTTTGCGGGTGCAAAAGTAACTCTTTTTTTGAAACTGACAAACTTTTTTTGAAAAAAATTTTTCTTTTTTTATCAGCTAAATAACTACCGTTATATTCTCAAAATCTTTATATGAACTTGCCTTGATTGCGGGTGCAAAAGTAGACACTTTTTTCATTCCCACAAGACTTTTTTAAACTATTTTTAAATCTTTTTTAATCATCCCTAAAAATCAATTACTTACAAACAATCTTTTTTTAACCTTTACATAACTTTACAAAATAATCAACCCTAAACACAACAACCAAACCTCTAAAAATATACTAACACACACAAATCCCATACACACACAAACAAATTACTCTCAAACTTAATCTCCTATATATATAAAGAAAATAAAAGCTATTCTTATTTAAAATATCTATACCTATATATATTGTATTATTTATTATCCAAACGTTCTGCTTTCATTTTTTCAACCTTTTCCCTCCATACTTTCGCTAATTGCTTTATGTCAACTTCATTTGCTGGTGACTGATTTTGCAAACTACCATTACGAAACGCTGTAATCAAAATACTTTCTATATAAAAATCCTCTAATTCATCAAATGGTTTATAATCCTCCTTAATATTAATATCAAAAAGTTTCGCTGTATTATTTGACCAAAATGCTTTCCATCCGCTTTTATAATCCTTTATTAAATCAAATGTTGTTTGCCCTGTTTGTCTATAAATTAATTTTACTAAAATCTGACCATCTTTTCTTGATAGTTTTTTTAATCTTGGCTCAAATTCTTCTTGAAGGTATTTCTCTACTATTTTAAAGTACTTTTTCTTTTCTTTATTTGTTTTCAGTTTATCCATAGTCTCATTCAATTGTTTTAATTTTTGAGATGTCATTGTTGCGTATGGATATGTTTTATAAACTCTTCTCTTTAATATAAGTAATTTCTGTTTCTCTAGATCAACACCAGAAACATCATCTTTTGATACTACTACTTCTTTTAATTCTATTGAATAAAGAAGTGAAGAATCTTGTTCTGTCATTTTTAATGTATCTTGTACTTGTGCATTTACAAAAAGACTGCAAAAGAATAATATGTAGATGATATTTTTTTTCATAGTGTAAAAATCTACTCAAAAATAAATAAATAATAGATAAGTCTTAAAGCATTTTTATAATTTAGCAAAAAATAATTATATTATAATGAGTACAAAATCAATATTAAAAGAAAGTTCTTTAACTTTTTTAGAAAATTACTTAAATAATTCATCTCCTACTGGATATGAAGCTGAAGGTCAAAAAATATGGATGGATTATTTAAAACCATATGTTGATACCTTTATTACCGATACATATGGAACTGCTGTAGGAATAATTAATCCAGAAGCACCATACAAAGTAGTCATAGAAGGGCATGCAGATGAAATTGCTTGGTACGTAAATTATATTTCAGATGATGGTTTTATTTATGTTATTAGAAATGGTGGTAGTGATCATATGATTGCCCCATCTAAAAGAGTTTATATTCATACAAAAAAGGGGATTGTAAAAGGAGTCTTTGGTTGGCCAGCAATTCATACTCGCAACAAATCGAAAGAAGAACCTGCTCGTATTGATAATATATTTATTGATTGCGGATGCGATACAAAGGAAGAGGTTGAAAAATTAGGAATCCATGTAGGTTGTGTTATTACTTATCCTGATACATTTGAAATATTAAATGAAAATAAATTTATTTGTAGGGCAATTGATAATAGAATGGGTGGTTTTATGATTGCTGAAGTTGCTCGTTTATTAAAAGAAAATAAGAAAAAACTACCTTTTGGTCTGTATATTGTTAATTCTGTACAAGAAGAAATAGGTCTTCGCGGAGCAGAAATGATTACACAAACTATAAAACCAAATATAGCCATTGTAACTGATGTTTGCCATGACACTACTACTCCAATGATAGATAAGAAGATCGAAGGAGATTTAAAAATGGGACGAGGACCAGTTATTGCCTATGCTCCTGCAACACAAAATAATCTTCGAGAGATGATTGTTGAAACAGCTGAAGCTAATAAAATCCCATTTCAGAGACATGCTTCTTCTCGTGTAACAGGGACTGATACTGATGCTTTTGCTTATAGTAATGGTGGTGTTGCTTCCGCTTTAATTTCTTTACCACTTCGTTATATGCATACTACCGTAGAAATGGTTCATAGAGACGATGTTGAAAATGTTATTAAATTAATTTACGAGAGTCTTTTAAAAATTGAGAATAATGAAACATTCTCATATTTTAAGTAAAAAACTTATTCACTATATATAATTAAAGATAAAATCATCTAAAGTAATTATTATACTATTTTTTACTTTCACAGACTAAAACATCTATCACTTAATAGTAATTCTACTCCGTTTCTTTACATAAAAATGGAGTAGAACATTTTACAAAAAGCTGGGTTTAATTTAACCAATTATTTACATACTGCCTAATTTTCAATGCTATTATTTTTAAAAAAGCATTTATTTTTATGAAATTTTACAGTTTTTCTATACTCAAAATCAATATTTTAAGATAATATAACGATTATATCTGTACTTAATCGATTTCTTTACAATATATCAATTTAATAATTTAAAATTTGCCCAACAAGCAAAAAATCAAACTGTCTAGTTAACCACTATTTTTTTGATTTTAGAATTATTAATTTTTTATAATTTTTAGAAATGAATTCAAAAAATGTACTTATCATTTTAGTATTACTACCTTTATTAACAATAGCACAAGTAGGTATCGGGACAACTTCCCCAACAGAAGAATTAGATGTTAATGGAAACATTAGAATAAGAGGCCTTTCTAACTCTTCTGGAAGAACAACACAGGTTTCTGCACTTCCAGATGGAACTTTAGTAACCACATCAACAAATAACAATGCTCCTGGAATACGCTTTGTAGGCTTTTTATCATCTGATATTTCTTTAAATACAGATTCTAGTTTTAGAGATATCATTTTATCAAATGAGTTAATTGATGTCTCAAATGAATATAATACTTCATCAGGTAGATATTCTCCTGTTATAGATGGTTATTATAAAATTTCAATGGATTTCGATATTGGAGACTATTCTAGTACTACAAATGATTTAGACATTCTTATTGGACTTTGGGATTTCACTACAAATCAATGGGTTTTAAGAAGAACTTTTAAACATAAAAGTAATAATTCAATAGGTCTTGGTAGAAACGAAAGTTATGGAATAACAAATTATGTTCAATTACATTCTAATCACTCTTATGGTTTTAGAATATTTTCAGATTACGAAAATAACACAACTCGTGATGCTAGATTAAAATATCAAAACTACGGATCTACTGGAACATCACTATCAACCAATTTTTCAATAGAAAAAGTATTATAATTTTTTCATAATTAAAACTTTTTTAGTTTATAAACAACAACATTAAAATCTATAAATAAAATAGCTTCGGCTTTTAGATTTTAATACATTTTTTGTAGATAAAATTCTACACGGGTATATATGTATTAAGCACAATATAAGATATTATTTAACAATACATTTGTTTAATAAAGTTTAGACAAAGTAATAGGGTCAAGGTACTGAATAATTTATTAAACAATGTTAAAAATATAAATTTTAACAAAAAATACAGTTTTAATGTAATCTTTGTTAAAAAAAATGTATTTTTGCACTAACGTTATAAGTATCAATAAATTATATCTTCCAAATCTTTGTTATACGTGCCACTCATTATATTACCTAATTAGTAAGTCTAAAAAATAAAACTGTTTATTAACCAAAAAAGTTTTAATTATGAAAAAATTTTACTGTTATCTATTTATTTCCTTGTGCTCTATTTCTGTTGCACAAGTAGGTATAGGAACCACAACTCCAAAAGCTGCATTGGATGTAACAAGTAATACATATGGAACTTTAATTGTACGAACATCTTTAACTTCAAATACAGATAATAGTACTATTATCAATCCTAATGGAGGAAATATTGCAGAAAGCACGCTTGTTTACAATGATGGGTTGTCTGGTCTAAAACCATCTGGATTTTATTTTTGGTCAAATGATAAATGGAATTGTATTAACTGCAAAGAGTATGGAAACTTAAAACATAGTTTTAAAGCATCAGATCATAACGGTTGGTATTTATTAGATGGAAGATCAACGTCTTCACTTTCAACGAATGCACAAGCAATAGCAACAGCATTAGGTTTAGGAGCAAATTTACCAGACGCAACTAATAAAGTTCTTAAGGGAAAAAATACTTCTGAAACTTTAGCAAGTACTGTTGGGGCAAATTCTGTAACATTAAGCCAATCTAATTTACCAAATGTAAATTTTACAGGAACTACATCAACAGGTGGAAGTCACACACACTCTGGTACTACTAGTACTGATGGAAGCCACTCACATAGTTATACAGACAGAGGTAACACAACTTACAACACCAATGCTTATTCATCTTCATATGGACCTATAAACCCTGTTGCTGATAATACATCAGGATCTTATTCTACAGGATCTAGCGGAAACCATAGTCATAGTTTAAATATTAACTCAGCTGGATCTCATAATCATACTGTAACTGTAAATAGCGGTGGTACTAATACTGCAATTGATACAACTCCACTTAGTTTAGTAACTAATGTTTTCATTTACTTAGGAGAGTAAATTATGCCATAAATACTATACATAATTTAAAAAATGAGACTATGAAAAAATATATTTATTTAAGAATTGTATTAATGTCTAATTTTTTCTACGCACAAATAGGTGTAGGAACTAATAATCCTGAAGCAGCATTAGATGTTAAAAATGATACATACGGAACTCTTTTTATTCCTAGAGCTTCACTTACATCAATAGGAGATAAGACAACAATTGTGAATCCAGATGGAACTTCTTTAGCTGAAAGTACCTTAATATATAATGATGGATTATCTAGTTTAAAGCCAGAAGGATTTTATTATTGGTCAAACAACAATGATAGCTGGATTTGCATGACTTGTAAGAATGATTATGGAGATGTAACTTATAGTCTTAAAACAACTGATTTTGAAGGCTGGTATTTATTAGACGGAAGATCTATAACATCACTACCTGATAATGCAAAAATGGTAGCTCAGAGTTTAGGTATGACAACTAATTTACCTAATACTTTGGATAAAGTTTTAAAAGGAAAGACTCCTTCAGAAACCATAACTAGTTCTGTTGGATCAAATATAATTTCAATAAGTCAAGCTAATTTACCAAATATCGATTTTACAGGAACTACATCATCAACAGGTAATCATAACCATACTGGAACTACAAGCTCTAATGGAAATCATTCCCATTCTTACACAGATCGTGGCAATAGTACTGTTAATGCAAATTACGACAATAGAGGTGATTCTGGCACAATTGCAGATGATACAAGTAGCTCATATACAACAGGAACTGATGGTAATCATAATCACACATTAGACATAAATGCAGGTGGTAATCACAATCATACTGCAACTGTGAATAGTGGCGGTGGAAATACAACTGTAAACTCAACTCGTTTAAGCCTTGTAACTAATGTTTTTATTTATTTAGGAGAAAAATAGACTCTAACGAATAATAGAATAGAATTATAAAAAATAAATCCGAGTAGTACTCGGATTTATTTTTTATAACTAACCTTCTTTAATATAACTTTAAATTCTTATTTTTTTAAAAATTCTTGAATTAAAAGTTCTGCTTTTTTAGCACCACTACTTATAGCATGATCTAATGCTGCAAATCCATTTTTATCTTTTATTTTTAAATCTGCTCCTTTTTCAACAAGTAATTTAATAATTTCCACATTATCATATCTTGCAGCAAACATTAATGGAGTCATTCCTCTGTGTGTTGTTCCATTTAAATCAATACCGTATTCTATTATTTTTTCAACTAAATTTACATCTCCATCACTTATAGCTTTACAAAGTGGCGTTACATCATCATACACTTCAATAACATTCTTCCCAAAATCCATCTCAATATTAGATGCTTTGGATACATTTACAGATAAAATAAAAGCAAAACTTAATAACCCGATTACTTTTTTCATAATGTCTTTTTTAAAATAAATACTTAATTGTGTTTTATTATTTCACTACAAAGAACAAAAAAACCACGCAAAGCGTGGTTAATGTATCTTTAAAATAAGGTTATTTTATCTCGTTTTTAAAAAGGCTAATACATTTTCTTCAATTCTTGCATTTATGTTAGAAATATCTGCCTTCACAAATGATTCTCCTAAAATATTTTCAAATAATTCTATATAGCGTTCAGACACTGATGCAATATATTCATTTGTCATCTCAGGTATTTGTTGACCTTCTTTTCCTTGAAAACCATTAGTAATTAACCATTGACGAACAAATTCTTTTGACAATTGCTTTTGAGCTTCACCTCTATCTTGACGATCTTGATATCCATCTGCATAAAAATATCGTGAAGAATCTGGTGTATGAATTTCATCGATTAAAACAATCTTTCCTTCTTTCGTTTTTCCAAATTCATACTTTGTATCTACTAGAATTAAGCCTCGTGACGCTGCAATTTCAGTTCCTCTTTGATATAAAGCTCTTGTATATTGTTCTAAAACTATATAATCTTCTTCAGAAACAATCTTATTTGCTAAAATTGCTTCACGAGAAATATCTTCATCATGTTCTCCATTATCTGCTTTTGTTGAAGGTGTAATTATTGGAGTTGGAAACTTATCGTTTTCTTTTAATCCCTCAGGAAGCGTAACACCACAAAGGGTTCTTTTTCCTAAAGCATATTCTCTTGCTGCATGGCCTGCCAAATAACCTCTAATTACCATTTCTACTTTAAATGGTTCACATAAATGTCCTACTGCAACATTTGGATCTGGAGTAGCAATTAACCAATTCGGTACAATATCCTGTGTTAATTCCATGAATTTTGTAGCAATTTGATTCAAAATCTGACCTTTATATGGAATCCCTTTTGGCATTACTACATCAAAAGCAGAAAGTCTATCTGTTGCTATCATCACAAGAAGTTCATCTTCAATATTATAAACTTCTCTCACTTTTCCGTTATAAACGGATTTTTGACCTGGAAAATTAAAATTGGTCGAAGTAATTGTATTCATCAATTTGTTGTGTTGTTGTTTGTGCAAAAATAAATAAAAGGAACTAACTTTTCATACTTTATAAAAGATTCAATCTATTTTATTTAATCTTGAGCTTTTAAAAGGATTCAACTTTTTAAAACAGCTTGTTTAATAACAAAATTAAATAATCTATATCCTAAAAATTTCCTCAAGTATCGCATTAAATTAGCATCAAAACCAATAGTATATTTTTTATATCTTTTTGATGGATTCTCAGAAATTGAATATAATTTACTAATAATAGAGTTTGTTAAATCTTTATTCTTATTGTTTTTCTTATTTAAAATTTGATCTATTGTTTCCATCATATTATTATAAGAAGGAATATCTGATTGTCTACACTTAGTTACATTTTTCTGGAAATTGGTTGGTGCATTTCCAAACTGTACAGTACAAACACTTACATTAAAATCTAATAATTCATAAGACATACATTCTGAAAAACTTTCAACAGCTTGTTTAGTAGAGTGATAAAAATTACCTAATGGCAAATTTACTAATCCTGCAATAGATGTTATGTTTATAAACTGTCCATGGTTTTGTTTTCTAAATATGGGTATAAAAGCCCTACATACTTTTACAACTCCTAGCCAGTTAACATTAACAATTGTATCAATTTTTGAATCTTCTGAAAGCTCTACAAAACTTCTATAACCTAATCCCGCATTATTTATAATTACATCTATTACTTTATAGTCTCTTAAAATGTTTTGTTTTGCTTCTTCTATACATTCTGATGAAGTAACATCTAATTTGTAGCATTTAATTTTTTTATAATTGACTAAATCTCCTGCTAAATCTAAATTAACCATAGTAGCAATTACATTCCATCCTTTATCTGCAAAATATTTTGATGTTAACCTACCTAATCCTCCAGAAGCTCCTGTTATTAATATAGTATTCAATCTTTTTAACTTTTATTTTACAAATAAAGGTTTTTTAAAAGTAAATAACAAAGTTATACTCAAAAAACAAAAAAGGATACTAAATAAAAAATAAGTAGTATCCTTAACATAACCAATTCAAATATTTCTTTATAATGTTGACCAAATAGAATAACTATTTGGAGGACATTGAATTTTAACCCATTTATCTCCTTGAGTTACAGGTTGCCAAGTTGAGTTTCCTGTATAGTCTTTTATTGTAGTATTTGACCAATTTGTTTGAATCCATCTTTCTTGCCATGAACCTGAATTATTTAAATACACAACCAATCCAGGATTTCCATTATAGCCATTTCGTCTAGCTATATACTCATCATTATCTGCATAAAGAATAGATGTATTTCCCGTTGCTTTATTATTATGTATCCAAATTAAGTTATTAAGTTTATTTTTATCTAACCATTCTTCATAATCTTTATAAAAAATTGTTGGGTATCCTTCATGTGTTAAAATATAAGCATATGCTAAATCTTTTTTCCAAATTTGGTCTGTATCATGATTCGTAACAAAAGTAACAGCTCTAAAAGGCCTTCTTTTCCAAAGCATATCACCAGTACTCAATTTTGTTAAATCATTTCCATCAAAAGCATCATCCATTCTATAATAACATGCAAAATCAAAAGCAGAACTATTTGCGTTATCACACCACCATTCTAAAGTTGCTGCATTAGCATCCCAATATTCTCCTATTGAAAATCCTCCTACATTTGCGTTCCATTGATTCACAACCCAAGGTCCAAATCCTTTTACATAATCAAATCTCCATCCATCAAACTTCATTGTGTTTTTATAATATTTCCCTACTGCATCTGATCGTCCCCATAACCAATCTTGTACATAAGGATTAGCATGACATAGATCTGGAAAACCTCCAAAACTTCCTTCATCATTGTTTCCATAAGAGTTCTTATAAAAATCATGGTAACTTCTATTAAATTTTCCTGAAGCTACATTAAACTGTGTATAAGTATTTGAATTTGTATAAGGATTAAACTCGGACTGTCCTCCACTATTATGGTTTATAACAATATCAGCATATACTTTTATGTTTTCATTATGAGCTGCTGTTATTAAGCTAACAAGTTCTGTTTTTGATCCAAATCTTGTTTCAACTGTCCCATTTTGATTATAATCTCCAAAATCATAATAATCTGTAAGATCATATCCCATTGAAAAAGGACCATTTTGCGCTTTTGATGCTGGTGGCAACCATATAGATTCAATTCCTGCATTTCCCCAATCTGTAACTTTTCCTTTAACAACATTCCACCATGTTCCGCCAGCAGGAACATCCCAATAAAAAGCTTGCATCATTACTCCGCCTCCTGCACCAGAAACAAATTTAGCTGTCTCATTTGTTGATGTTGTACTAAATGGTCTTCCATCATGATTTGTAACCTGTATTGTTTTAAAATCTTTTGTTGTTTCTTCATAGTCAATTGTTTCATCACTACATGATAGTAATGAAAAAAAGACACACGAAATCAGTATTTTTAAGTTTATATTATTTTTCATATTTTATATAGTTAATTAATTTTATCTAAAAATAATTAATATTTAATAATTAAATAACATAAAAATTACGAATACACTAACGAAAACGTTTTCGTGTTAATAAGTATTTTAAAAAAACAATTCCTTGATTATCAAAACATAATAAACAAAATAGCCAATCACAAAGTGATTGGCTCTTAAATAAATTATCAAATTATATTAATCGTGGTTTTCAATACTCTTATAAGCATCGATTATTTTTTTAACTAATTTATGCCTTACAATGTCTTTATCATCAAGATAAATTATTCCTACTCCATCTACATCTTTTAAAATAAGAATTGCTTCTTTTAATCCCGAAATAGTTCTTCTAGGTAAATCTACCTGACCTGGATCACCTGTAATCATAAATTTAGCATTCTTTCCCATTCGTGTCAGAAACATTTTCATTTGACTATGAGTAGTATTTTGTGCTTCATCAAGAATTACAAAAGCATTGTCTAGTGTTCTTCCTCTCATGAAAGCCAAAGGTGCTATTTGAATAATTCCTTTTAAAATATAATCTTCCAACTTCTCTGAAGGGATCATATCTCTTAATGCGTCATATAGTGGTTGCATATAAGGATCAAGCTTTTCTTTCATATCACCAGGTAAAAACCCTAAATTCTCTCCTGCCTCTACTGCTGGTCTAGTTAAAATAATACGTTTTACTTGTTTTTCTTTTAATGCCTTCACTGCCATAGCAACACCAGTATAGGTTTTTCCTGTTCCTGCTGGTCCTATAGCAAATACCATATCATTTCGCATTATAGTGTCTACTAGTTTTTGTTGATTTGGTGTCATGGCTTTAACCAGCTTTCCGCCTACTCCATGTACTAATATTTTATCTCTATCATGCATGTGTTGTGTTTCCTGAGCTTCATTTTCTAAAATTCGAAGAATCACATTCTCATCAATGGTATTATAGCGTGTAAAATGAAGCATTAATCTTCTAAACTTAGTTTCAAATTCATCTAAAATCTCTTCTTCACCATAAGCTTTAAGCGTTGTTCCTCTAGCAACAATTTTCAATTTCGGATAATACTTTTTAACCGCTTCTAAATGAACATCTTGTGCACCCCAAAAATCTTTTGGAGTAATTTCTACTAATTCAATTATTCTTTCGTTCAAAGGCTTTCTTTTTAAATTGTTTTTGTTATACTAAAATTATAGTAGCTTTGTATTCAAATTTAAGAAAAACAAAGCTTGCTTTTAGAATAAGTTATAAACAAATTTATGTCAATAATTACCCTTACTACCGATTTTGGATTAAAAGACCATTTTGTTGGATCTTTAAAAGGGAAACTAATTTCTGGACTTGAAAACCCTGTTATTATTGACATTTCTCATAATATAGATCTATTTAATACACTTGAAGCTAGTTATTGTATTGCTGCTGCATATAAAAATTTCCCAAAAGGTACTATCCATATAATAGGTGTTGATAGTGAACGTACTACTACTACACAACATATTGCAATGCAATGGGACGATCATTATTTTATTTGCGCCGATAATGGTATTCTAAGCTCATTAATCCAAAAGAAGATTCCACAAAAACTAGTTGCTATTAATATTCACAATCGTCTTCAAGATGATGCTACAGATATGAATGTTTTTGTTGCTGTTGCTTGTCATATTGCAAGAGGAGGATTATTAAATGTAATTGGAAAAGAAATAAATGAATTAAAACCAATAAATGAATTAACGGCTCAAATATCTAGTGATATGCTTACTATTAAAGGATCTATTATTCATATCGATGAATTTGGCAATTGTGTGACGAATATTTCTAAAAAAATATTTAATGAAACAGCCCGAAATAGAACTTTTACAATAAAATTTCACAATAAAAAATTAGAGCGAATCCATGATTTTTACTCTGATTTTAAAAACACCGATAAATACTCTTTAAAATCGTTTGAAGGAAATGCACTTTGCCTTTTTAATGATGATGGTTATTTGGAAATTGCTATTTATAAAAGCAATCCTAAAACAGTGGGTTCTGCCTCTACTCTTCTAGGGTTAAAATTTAGAGATGTAGTAAGTATTATTTTTAATGAATAAAAAATATATAAATGTTTGTACGAATTGTAAAAATGCGTTTTCAAGAAGATAAAATTGACACTTTCTTAGAAAAATTCAACGTAATAAAAGAAAATATTAGACATTTTGAAGGGAATCAGTTTCTTGAACTATATCAAGATAAAAATGACAACCGTATTTTTTTCACTTATAGTTATTGGAATACTGAAGAAGATTTAGAAAACTATAGAAAATCGGATCTATTTAATGAAGTTTGGACTTTCACTAAAGCATTATTTAGCGATAAACCAGAAGCTTGGAGTGTAGATAAAATAGTTTCTTTACCATAAAATGATACAATAAAAAGTTTTATACAAATAAAACAATAAAAAATATAAATTTGCATTCAAGGTTATTATCAAAATGAGATAAAATCATTTGAGTCAAACTTTAAACATAAATAAATGAAAGCATTACTGCTACGAGAAATAAAATCTTTCTTTGGATCACCAATAGGGTATCTTGTTATTGCCATTTTCTTATTACTTAATGGATTATTCCTTTGGGTTTTTGAAGGCGATTTTAATATTTTAAATTCTGGTTTTGCCGATTTAGGTCCATTTTTTAAATTATCGCCTTGGATTTTAATTTTCCTTATTCCAGCCGTAACAATGCGTACTTTTTCAGATGAAAAAAAACAAGGTACAATAGAACTTCTTTTCACAAAACCATTATCAATGTGGGAAATTGTTAATGGAAAATTTTTAGGCGCTTTTGTATTAATTGTTTTAGCAATTATACCAACATTAGTATATGTTTGGATTATTTCTCATTTTGGAAATCCCGAAGGCAATATTGATATGGGAAGCACAATGGGTTCATATTTTGGTCTTTTATTTTTAATTGCAGCTTATACAGCAATAGGAATATATACTTCTACACTTTCTGAAAATCAAATTGTTGCTTTCATATTAGCAGTATTTGTCTGTTTTTTCTTCTATTTTGGTTTTGAAGGCATTTCAAATTTATTAAAAGAAAATAGTAAGTTCATTGCCTTTTTAGGAATGGATTATCATTTTAAAAGTATGAGTCGAGGTGTTATTGATACACGAGATGTACTTTATTTTTTAAGTGTAACGATTCTATTTTTATCAATTACTGTTTATAAACTTAAAACATTAAAAGGATAATGAAAGCAGCTAAAAAACAAAATCTAAAATCATTATTCATTACAATAATTGTTTTAATTGCTATTAATTTTGGTAGTAATTATTATTTCAAACGCTTCGATCTAACACAAGATAAACGATATACTCTTTCTGAAACGTCATTAAATATTATTAAGAGTATAGATAGTCCATTGCAAATTGAAGTATTTTTAGAAGGCAATTTTCCTCCAGAGTTTAAACGTTTACAAAACGAAACAAAACAACTATTAGAAGAATTTTCTGCTTACAATCCAAATATAGTTTTTGAATTTAAAAATCCTGTTGAAAAAGAAGAAGAACGATTTGCTGTAATGCAAACTTTTCATGCTAATGGGTTACAACCTCTAAACATAACTGTTGAAGACAAAGGAAAACAAAGCCAGGAAGTCGTATTTCCTTGGGCAGTTGCCAGTTATGGAACAAAAAATGCTAAAGTATCATTATTAAAAAATTTAATGGGTGCTTCTACTGAGCAAAAAGTAATCAGTTCCGTACAACATTTAGAGTTCGCTTTTGCAGAAGCATTCAACAAAATAAGCAAAGAGAAGCAGAAAAAAATAGCCGTTATAAAAGGAAACGGAGAACTAGACGATTTATATATTGCCGATTTTATAAAATCAGTACGTGAGAGTTATTACATTGGTACTTTTACATTAGATTCTGTAGCAAAACAACCTAAAGAATCTTTAGGAGCTTTAAAAAGATATGATTTAGCTATAATTGCAAAACCAACCGAACAATTTACAGAAGAAGAAAAAGAAGTACTAGATCAGTTTATTGTAAATGGAGGAAAAACATTATGGATGGTTGATAATGTAGTAGCTAATTATGAAGATTTATATAACCAAACAGGAAGTATTTTAGCGCATCAAAATGATTTGAATCTTACTGATATGTTTTTTAAATATGGATTAAGGATTAATCCATTGCTAATTAAAGACGAGCAAGCTACACCTATAAAATTAGCAACAGGAAAGCAAGGAAGCCAAACTCAATATGAACAATATTTTTGGAAATTTTCCCCTTTTATCTATCCATCAACAAATCACCCATTAGTAAAAAACATGGAAGGCATTAAGTTTGAATTTGCCTCTCCTATTGAATTATTAAAAAATGATATCCAAAAAACAGTACTATTAAGTAGCTCCGAATATTCAAGACCAATAGGAACACCTTCTCAAATTTCATTAGATATGGTCTCAGAAGAAACAAGTCCAGAAGAATATTTAGGAAAAGGACTAATGCCTGTTGCTGTTCTATTAGAAGGATCTTTTCCATCTATGTATAAAAACAGAGTACTTCCATTTAAAGACAATACATACAAAGCAGATGGTGTTGCAAACAAAATGATTGTAATTTCTGATGGCGATATTATAAAAAATCAAATTGAAAATAACGCACCATTAGAATTAGGTTTTGATAAGTGGACAAATAATTTATATGGCAACAAAGAGTTCTTAATGAATTGTGTAAATTACCTATTAGATGATACTGGACTTATCAACATTAGAAGTAAAGATGTTAATTTACCATTATTAGATAAAGAAAAGGTGTACCAAAACTATACTTGGGCACAAATGATAACTATCGGGTTGCCAATAGTTATTTTAGGAATTTTTGGTTTTTTATTCACTTATTTAAGAAAAAGAACCTATAGCAAATAGATGTTAATAAAATGTTTTTGTGTTTGCTAATAATTAGAATATATTTGTGAAATAAAATCATAAAAGATTTTAAAATAAAAGAAGATGAAGTTTATAGTATCGAGTTCATATTTATTAAAACAGCTACAAGTATTAGGAAGCGTCATTAATAGTAGTAATACGTTACCTATTTTAGACAACTTTTTATTTGAATTAAACAATAATCAGCTAACTGTTTCTGCATCAGATTTAGAAACAACAATGTCAGCCTCGTTAGAAATAGATTCAACAAGCCAAGGAAGTATTGCAGTACCTGCAAAACTATTATTAGATATACTTAAAACATTTCCAGAACAACCTTTAACTTTTACTGTAGAAGAAAACAGTACTGTAGAAATAAGCTCTAATTCTGGTAAATATGCTATTGCTTATGCAGTTGGAGAAGAATTTCCAAAAGCGGTTGCACTAGAAGATCCATCTTCTACAATTGTACCAGCCGAAGTACTTGCTACTGCTGTAAGTAAAACAATTTTTGCTGCTGGAAATGATGATTTAAGACCTGTAATGAGCGGTGTTTTCTTTCAATTTTCACCAGAAGGATTAATATTTGTTGCTACAGATGCTCATAAACTAGTAAAATATGCTCGTACAGATGTTAAAGCGTCTCAAGTAGCCGATTTTATTATGCCTAAAAAACCTTTAAACATCTTAAAAGGAATTTTAGCGGCTTCTGATGCAGAAGTAAAAATAGAATATAATGATGCTAATGCTACATTCTCTTTTGAAAACTATGTGCTAACATGTCGTTTAATAGATGGAAAGTATCCTAACTACGAAGCCGTAATTCCAAAAGAAAATCCAAATAAATTATTAATCAATAGAGTTCAATTTTTAAGCTCTGTACGTCGTGTGGCTATTTTTGCTAACAAAACAACGCACCAAATACGTCTAAAAATTGCAGGAACAGAATTAAACATTTCTGCTGAAGATATTGATTACTCTAACAAAGCAGACGAACGTTTAACTTGTGATTACCAAGGTGATGATATGCAAATTGGTTTCAATTCTCGTTTCTTAACAGAAATGTTAAACAATCTTACAAGTGACGAAATTCAATTAGAAATGTCTATGCCAAACAGAGCAGGAATACTTACCCCTGTTGATGGTTTAGATGATGGCGAAACAGTAACAATGCTTGTTATGCCAGTTATGTTAAGCAATTAATAAAAAACAAAAGCATAAGTAAAAAGAAACAACCTTTTTTCTATATGCTTAAAATGACTATAACCAACCTTAACCCAAAAAAACCGCAGAAACTGAAAAGTGAATGCGGTTTTTTTATTGTCTATATTTTTATAACATACAGCAAATAAAAACTTTAACATTTTATTTTGAAAACCAATACAACTACTTTATCGTAAGTATTTAAAATTGATCTTCAAAAAAGTATAAAAAGTTAAAGTCATGAAAAAAAATATTCTATTACTATTTCTTCTATTCTCACAATTAAGCTCTTTCAGTCAATATATTAATTATAAATTCTATGAAGATTTTTTAAACAAATATGTTTCTGAAGATGGCTATGTTGATTATGATGCTATTCATGAAAACAAAGACGAATTAAAAGCGATTATTAAGCGATTTAAGTCTATTGAAACCGATGATAAATGGAGCAAAACACAAAAACTAGCACACTGGATTAATACTTACAATGTATACTCAATTAAACTAATTATAGACCATTTTCCAATAAACAGTATAAAAGACATTCATAAATCATTTGATTTACAATTTATTCCTTATCAAAAACGATTTATCTCTTTAAACTATATTGAAAAAGAAATTTTAAGCAAAACATTAGATGAAAGAATACATTTTGCTATAAACTGTGCATCTATCTCTTGTCCGAATATTAACAGAGAACCTTTTTACGGTGATATTGTTGATGAGCAATTAGAAAAATCAGCAAAACGCTTTATTAACAATATGACTAAAAATAATATTTCTAGGAAAGAGGTAAAACTATCTCGAATATTTGACTGGTTTTCAGATGATTTTTTAAAGAATAATACCTCTATAATAAAATACATCAATAAATACTCTGATAAAAAAATTAAAGAAAATGCTACAATAGAATTTTTAGATTATAACTGGAGTTTAAACAGTCATAAGAAATTTATTCAGAAGGAATATTTTGCATTAAAATAAAAAGACTTTTTTTCATAAATTTTGCGTTTTAATTATCTAAATGAGAGAAGGCAGTAACAAATTGTTACTGCCTTCTTATTTTTTTATATAACACCTATTTTCTTCATCAAGAAAGTAGCACTTTTATTTTTACAAATACCATTTCTTAACTTATAATCAAAGTGTAAATCATCCTGATTAATTTCTACTTCAAAACATTTATTTACTAATTGTTGCGGATAATCGCTTGCTATTAAACACACTTCAATATCATGTGTTGCTATTGCTCCTACTCCATTTTTAGCAATCATTTTTTTTATGACATCAACTGTTCCAGATCGTTTATCATCTGAATTTGTTCCTCTTAATATTTCATCTAATAACACAAACGAACGCTCATTTTCCAACGCATCCATTATTTTCTTTAATCGTTTTATTTCAGCATAAAAATAAGATTCATTATCTGATAACGAATCCGATAACCTCATAGACACTAAAATTGGCATAGGATGCACATTTGCTTTTGTAGCACAAACTGGCGCTCCCATAGCTGCTAAAACCATATTAACACCTAAACTTCTTAAAAACGTACTTTTACCAGACATGTTAGAACCTGTTAGTATCATAAAAGATTGAGGCTGAAAATCTACTGTGTTTGTTACTCTATTATTGGTATCTAATAATGGATGTGCTATTTCTGAGAAAGAGATTTCATATTTCTCATTTAACTCTGGAAATGCAAATTGTGGGTTATTATAACTAAAATTAGCCATACTATTTAATTTCTCAAATTCTCCTATTATTGCTAACCATCGTTCTAAATGCATTGCATTTTTTGATTTCCAACGTATAATAGCGTTTAAATTATGTATGTGATATAAGAAACAACCATTTAATAAAATAGCTGCTACAGGATTAGCAACACTATCTAATATTGAAAAGAGCTTAGACAACGTAATAAGTAAATGACTCGCTTTGTTTTGTTCTGCTTTTAGCTCATTTTGCAACTCAATCAGTTTTTTTGAAGTAAAAGATTCTCTTTCTATACTATCCAACATTAAACCATACTGTTTTATAATTTTATCTATGGCTGTTGATTCTGCGTTTTCTAATTTCACTCTTTTGAAAAAAGAAACTGCAAATAATAAATTAATTACAAATGAAAATACCGTATAGTTTAAAAACACACTCGAATTGGTTATTCTATAAGTTACAAAACAACCTATAAAAAGTATTGGCAATATAAAAGAAGTAACTTTTGATAGTTTAGATATCTTTTCACTGTTGTACTTACTCCATACTATTAGTTTTTTATAATATTCTTCTTTGTCATTACTCACTTTTGCGAATGACATATATTGCTGTCTCCAGTTTATTTTAGCTGATAACTCTTTAACTGCTTCCTGATTTTCTATAATTTGATTATTTGAAATACGCTCTAACAAAGCAGTTGCCAACGTTTTTTTTCCAATAAACGTATGTGTTCTATTTAAATTTTGATATAAAGATTTATATCCAAAAATATCCAAATCGTGTGCATACTCATGGTTTAAATCTTGAAATTCAACACCCATTTCAAATGGATTTTTTTCATTTTTTAAAAACGATATTTCATCTTCATTTATAGAAACAATAGCGTCTTTTAATCGTTTCTCATTTGCTTTTTTATCATAATAGCGCAATAAAATAAGAAAGCAAACAAAAAAGAACAATGAAGAATATATATAATTCTCATTATCCGTTTTATAATAGTAATATCCTGAAAACAAGGCCAAAATAATTGTAAAAAATCTAAAAAAACTCAATATGTTTAAATCTCTTTTTACTTTTTTTATAGCAATTTCAGCTTCTCTTTTAAGGTTTATATATAGTTCCATATTATCTATTTATCTGCAAATATAAGTTTTTAAACTTGTGCATAATCTTTGACAAATACTCATTTTATCACTCTATTTTTTAAAAGCACAAACACACAATATGTAGAATCTATAAATGTTATAATTTTCATAAAATTATTTTATTGTCATACACCTAACATTTATTCTTTTTCTTACAAATTACATTTGATTCATAAATTAATAAAACCTGTTCTTATTAATCGTTACTAATATTTTACTTGTGCAAACAGGAAAATAAAACGATATAAGATAAGTACATTAAAACTATATACTATGAAAAAAAATATTCTATTATTACTGCTTTTTTTAACTCAATCTGCAACTTTTGGACAATATATTAATTACAAATTCTATGAAGATTTTTTAACAAAATATGTTTCTAAAGAAGGAAACGTAGATTATGATGCTATTTATGAGAATAAAAAAGATTTAACTATGATTATCGACCGTTTTAAATCTATTGAAGTTTATGATAATTGGAGTAAAAATCAAAAACTATCCTATTGGATAAATGTCTACAATGTATACTCTATTAAATTAATTATAGATCATTTTCCTATAAATAGTATAAAAGACATTTATGGATCTTTTGATTTGCGCTTTATTCCATATCAAAAGCAACTTATTTCTTTAAATTATATTGAAAAAGAAATTTTAAGCAAAACATTAGATGAACGCATCCATTTTGCTATAAACTGTGCTTCTATTTCTTGTCCTAGCTTAAACAGAAAACCTTTTTATGGTGATATTTTGGATGAACAATTAGAACAAGCTGCAAAAGTATTTATTAATGATATGACTAAAAATAATATTAGCCGAAAAGAAATAAAACTATCCAAAATATTTGAATGGTTTTCGGATCATTTTCTTCAAAACAACACTTCTATCATCAGTTATATTAATAAATATTCAACTGTTAAGATTAAAGAACAAGCTACTATTAGCTACTTAGAGTATAATTGGAGTTTAAATAGTCAAATGAAATTTAATAATAAAGAGTTTCTAGCTGCTAGTAACTAGTGAATGATAATTAATCTTACTTTCAATAAATAAAAAGGATCTTAACAAAGTATTTCTCGCTAGTCACTAATTACTAAAGGCTATTCACTACCTACCAAAAAACCCTTATCTTTGCAGTCTAATTTGTTAAAATGATTCCACAAGAAACTATTGTTGCTCTTGCTACTCCATCTGGTGCTGGTGCTATAGCTATAATTCGATTATCTGGTAGTAATGCTGTTACTATTGCTGCTTCTGTTTTTCAATCTATTTCAGGAAAAGACCTAAGCAAACAAAAAACACATACTATTCATTTAGGTCATATTGTAGATCAAAACAAAACCTACGATCAAGTTTTAGTATCTCTTTTCAAAGGGCCTAATTCGTATACAGGTGAAAATGTAGTGGAAATTTCTTGTCATGGATCTACTTTTATTCAACAACAAATTATTCAGTTATTACTTCGTAAAGGAGCAAAAATGGCTCAGGCTGGTGAGTTTACTTTGCGTGCTTTTTTAAATGGAAAGCTAGACCTTTCACAAGCGGAAGCTGTAGCCGATTTAATTGCTTCAGATAATGAAGCGAGTCATCAAATAGCCATGCAACAAATGCGTGGTGGTTTTAGTAATGAAATTGCCAAGCTAAGAGAAGAACTATTAAACTTTGCTTCTTTAATCGAATTAGAATTAGACTTTGCAGAAGAAGATGTAGAATTTGCCGATAGAACTGCTTTTTATGAATTATTAAACCGTATTGAATTTGTACTAAAACGATTAATCGATTCCTTCGCTGTAGGAAACGTAATTAAAAATGGAATTCCTGTTGCTATTGTAGGCGAACCCAATGTGGGGAAATCAACCTTATTGAACGCTTTATTAAATGAAGAACGTGCGATTGTTTCCGATATCGCTGGAACAACTCGCGATACTATTGAAGACGAATTAGTGATTAACGGTATTGGTTTCCGTTTTATTGATACCGCTGGTATTCGCGAAACAAAAGATGTAGTAGAGAGTATTGGTATTCAAAAAACTTTCGAGAAGATAGAACAAGCACAGGTAGTTTTGTATTTAGTGGACAGTTTACAGTTGACAGTTGACAGTTTAAAAAGCTTAAAAGTTGAAACAGAAAAAATCAAAAATAAGTTTCCTTTAAAACCAATTGTTGTGGTTGCCAACAAAGCCGATTTATTAACTGAAAAAGAGATTACAAACCTACAAGAACAACTTACAACTTATAATTTACAACTTATAACCATAAGCGCCAAACAAAAAACAGGTATCGATATTCTAAAAGAAACTTTACTTTCCTTTGTAAATACAGGAGCTTTACGCAATAATGAAACTATTGTAACCAATACACGTCATTACGATTCGTTATTAAAAGCCTTGGAAGAAGTACAAAAAGTAAAATGGGGATTAGATTCAGGTATTTCCTCTGATTTAATTGCCTTGGACATTAGAGAGGCCTTACATTACTTTGGTGAAATTACGGGTGAAGTAACCAATGATGAGTTGTTAGGGAATATTTTTGCTAATTTCTGTATCGGAAAATAACTTTTATTATCTTTGATACTATCAAATGATACTATCATAAATGAAATCGAGTTTGTGAGATTGCATCCGACAGTATTAGAAAAATAATCAAAAACGGATGAAACCACCTTATACAATCACTGATAAAATTTTAGCGCTAGTAGCTTCTATTTCAGAAAAGATAGGAGAAATTAACGCTACTCATTTATATAAACCTGCCACCGAATTACGAAAGTAGAGATTTAAAATGGGCAGTAGAACAACAGCTTTTAACTAAATTTGGAGAACAACGCTTAATGGAATATCAGTTTATCTAATTTTGTATTTTAATTAATATTTTCGCTTAATTCCAAAGCTTTCGCCTTATTTTAGGTATAAGTATACCTATAACACTGAAAATTTCAGTTCGCAACAAATTTTGTATTGAGAAGTAGGCTTTTAGTAATCAGTGTTCAGTCGCAGTTGGCAGTTTACATTTTGCGATTGATTGGAACACTACTATTATTAATTTTTATATTCTCAGTCTAGTTTACACGCAAACTTGTCATGCTGTAAGCATCTCATTAGAAAATCTACAAAGAAAACATTAACCATATTATAAAAAAACTAGTCAATTAACCCCAATTCCCTTGCAATATCCATAGTAATTTTACTCATTGGTCTTTTGTGAATATCTATATCTTCTGTATAGTTACCTATAATAATTCTTTTAAAAACTTCTGGATTAAGATTTAATTTATAAAAACTACTTTTCAGTATATTTAAATAACTCTCATTATAAATTTGACTCTTTATTAGTAATTCTTCAACTAAATCATTTTGTGTTTTATAAATCCCTTCTACATGGAATACATCATTAAATTTTGCAAATTCATTTGATTTATAATCAGGTTCTTCAAATTCAACCTCAATATTATTTCTATCTCTCGTAACTAAATATTTTGCTTTTGAATTTGATGTTAATTTAAATTTGTAATCTGATTTTTTTGTCTTTGAAATGTCATCAGTGTATAACTCAAACTCTATTTTTTTTGAACTCTTTGTTCCGTTGCATGAAGCGCAAGCTGGGTATAGGTTACATAAAGAAATACTTAAAAAAGGGTAATCACTTTTAGAATAAAAATGATCTACTTCAAATTTTGCGTGCTTTTTATTGGCTACAATAGTTAATTGAGAATTACAATACACACAAGCTTTAATTCCAATATCATTAAAATAGTTTGGGTAAAAACTACTTCTTAATTTTGTATAGCCTAAACATTTAATAATCTTATCTTTTATTCCTGTTTTCCTTGTTTTTCCATTTTTAATTTCAGTAGGAACATTTTTAAAATCTATTTTATTTATTTCCTCCTTAATTCTATTTAAATCCCATAGCAGTATATTATCATTTTGATTTTCAAATTTACTTATAACAAATTCTAAATATTCTTTATCAACAACAGTATGTTTCTCACTATTCAATACATTAAGTTCATCCAATGCATTTTGCCTTTGCATATCTATTTCTGATTGATATGCTTTTTGAATATTTCTTACTTTATCAAGAGGTATTGCTATCATAATTTTAATACAGTTTATAAGTTTTGAAGTCTTTTTATTTGTTCGTCAATAAAAGACTTCTTTTCATCTGGAAAAGCTTCTGTATACAACTCTATTAAACTAAATGATAAAATAGGTTCTCCAATGATATCAATTATATTTTTACAATAATTCTTATCATATTTATCAGAAAACTGAAAATCATTAGTTCTCTTAATTAGTTCATTTTTTTGTCTAGTTAAATTTTTCTTATCAATTCCTAATTCTTTTTTCTCTTCTTCATTACTGGTTTTAGCAATCCTTTTTTTAACTTCATCTATCTCTTTTTTGAGGCTATCGATTTTAATTTGTAATTTCTTATTAGTCAAAAAGTCGATTATATTATTTATTTCATTTTTAGCAAATTCACCCATAAATCCATCTTGTAAAAAGAAATCATTTGCTAAAATATCGTGTATATTAGCTCCAAATGTCAAGTTTTGATGAGTAATATCACTTACTTCTGTCTTACTGTATTTGTCCCTTTTTAAGAAAACGATATTCTCTTTAGGTAAATCAGAAACTATAAAAGGTGAATGTGTCATTAAAATTAGTTGTACTCTATTTTTAGGAAAAAACTTCTCAAAAAAATCAAGCAAAAATTTTAAATACTTTTTTTGCCATTGTGGGTGAAAAGATACATCACCCTCATCAATTAAAAAAAGTATGTCTCTATTTGTTTTAATATGATTATTTAAAGTTTCATAGATTCTAGCAAACTGAGATAAAAAAACATATTCACCTCCGCTCAAACCATTAAAATTAAAACCAAAAATATTTAAAGCTAAAAATCGACCTTCATCTATTTTGATACCAAAGAGTGGAGTTTTTAAGAAATCTTGAATTATATCTGTAACTTTATTTTCAGAAATTTTAAAACCAAAAATTCCATCACAAATAATTTCCTTTGATTCAAATTTTTCAATAAAATACTTTTTTATTTCTTTTATCTGTTTAATTATTACTTCTGCATTTTCAGAAAAAAAAGAGGTCTTTTCAATATATAGGTATAATGCCTCAAATCGATCTAGTTTAGAATTATAATTTTCTTTTAAATTGTCAATTAATTTTACTAGAGGATATTCATATTCAGGTGTAAAATTAAAGTAATGTTTTAATTCATAGCTTAAAAAACAATACGTAATGTCTCTTGATAAATATTTGAAAAAATTTTCTTCATCATTACTGAGATTTGTTTCTAATAATTCAAATTTTAAAATTTTTTCGATACTTTGATTATAGGATTCAGAATTTGGAGAAATAATTTTATCTACGCTATACCAAAATTTTTCACTAAAATCATTAAATTCAGCAACTGGCACACTAAAAAATCTATTTTCATCAAAAAAAATCTCTTTAGCTATTTTTAAAAAATTAGCCATTCTTAACGATTCTCGATATTTATGCGCTAACAATTCACTTTCACCAGTAACTATATATCTTTCATTATTATTTAGAGATTGATAATCACTAACAATAATGGATTCTGTAGCAATATTTATAAAATTAGGTTCTCCATTTTCATATCTAGCATAATCATTTTCTAAACCATCAACATTGTGAATATTATCCATATTGATAAAAGAAGCGTATTTAATAATATAGTTATCTTTAAAATACGTTTCCATTAAATTGTTTTTAGTGGAATGAACAGCTTCTTTTCTTGTCTTTTTTGATTGGCTTTCGTAATTATAAAAATTGCAAATATCTTCTGGATTTATAAAATGAAGGGGCTTTCCAAATAGTTCATTTGGTACCTTTTCAAAATTAAGTTTATCACGGACAATGATTTTGTCAGATGTGATTAAAAATCCTTTAAAAATATTTCTCTTATCTAAAAAGAAATTTAATATTGCTTCCAATAAATTTGTTTTTCCGCTGCCATTTTCACCAATTACTGCTTTTACATCTATAATATTACTTGGAAATAAGGAAAAATATTTTTCGTTCTCAAAATGTTTTAAAGTAACATTTAAAGTCTCATCTTCTTCTTCGCTATTTATGATTGTCTCAAAAGTAAGTTTACTGGATAAGTTAAATCCTTGATGTTCTAAATTCTTATATTTTCTAACCCACAGGTATAAAATTTCCATTTTTATATATTTTATATTCTCTTTAATAGTTAGAGCATCTTTTTGAAACGACTAAAATAAATTTTATTAGTTTTTTCATTATTTAAAAAAACTCTACTTGATAAATCAAACCTAACCATTTTCAGCAAGATTAACAATAGTAAAACTACCTGTTTTAATATTCATTAAGTTCTCTATTCAAAAAACAAAACACTTCTCTTTGAGCTACGAATGGGATGCTTACAGCATGACAAGATTGTGGTTAAAGTTTACCTTTTAAAAATAATGTTGTTTTAAAATAAGTTGAGAGTAAATAAAAAAAACATCAAAATTCAACTTAAAACCTCTACCCTATTAATTAATAGCAAAAACAGTATAATTAATAGCTTTTAGATATTAAATAATATCTTTTATCTTATAATTAATAGCTTTGAGAGTATAAATAATACCTTTTTGCTTATAATTAATACCTTTTAGGTTATAATTATAATGTTTTAGGTATAAAACAAAAAAAGACTCCATTGCTGGAGTCTCATTTTTAAGAAATTATTAAACTTATTCTGGTTTATCTGTACTACCCTTTCGGTTTCTTTTAGCAAAACGTTGGCTCAAATCTTCGTAGATAGGTCTTGCAGTAACAATTCCTTTACTATGAGCTTCTTTTACTTGTCCGTAATACAACATAGAAGCTTGTAAAGCTTCACTACCTGCTAGCATAATAGTGTCATTTAAATCTGAAGTAAGTTGCGAAGCTAAATTAGTCAATGGGTTTAAGATAGAAACAACGGCTTCGTCTTTTAAAAATTCTGTTTTATCCATGTAAGCAGGTACAAACTCTGGATTCGTATCTACATAAGATTTTGTTTTTTGCACTGTGGCAACCGTTTTGTCTCCCATTTTAAACAACGATACTCGTTCTTCTGCGGTAAGTCCTTGTAAAAAAGGAGCTAAAGCCGTTTTACATTCTTGTAATTTTTGGGTCACCGTATCAATTACTTCTTGAGGAATTTCGATACTAATTTGATTTTTTGCACTCATATTTTATAGTTTTAAAATTTAACAATACTTTTCACAAAACAATTTATATACCAGAACATCCTCTTTAACAAACTTTTATAGTATAAATCACATAATTTTAAGATTTACTACTTCTAAATTTCCTTTTTACTCGGAACTATACTTTACAATATGTCTATATAAACAAATTTGTTTACATTAGTACTATGCGTTTTCAATTAGAAAAATATAAAGGCATTCATCCAGGAATCATTTTAGAGCGCTTATTAGCTAAAAAAGAGATTGCTCAGCGACCTTTTGCCCTTTCTATAGGAGAACATCTACAAACCATTAATGCTATTACAAAAGGGAGAAGAAGCCTTAATACTGCATTAGCTTTAAAAATAGAAGCTGCTCTAAGTTTAGAAGAAGGGGCATTGGCATTTCTTCAAACCTATTACGAAATTGCTCAAATGAAAAAGAAAGCACTTCATACTCCTAACTTATCCCATTTACGAAAATCACTTTTTTGGGATACTGATATTTCTAAAATTAATTGGGACAAACAATATAGAGCCATTATTCAACGTGTTTATGAAAGAGGTAATGAAACCGAAAAGCAAGAGCTTATTAATTTTATGGACAAGAAAAGATAAATGTAGCCCTATCTACAATGTCAAGAAACCTATATGTAATTAATAAAAATAAAATGTAAATTAGATTTTTTTATAGAAAAGACTAATTTTATGAACACCTTTTATACACCTCTACATTTTTAATTCTAAAGAGTCTTTAAATTATATCCGATTAGTCTTAAATGCTATGCACACCAAACTAGTATATTCATTTATTATACTAAATAAAAAGAGTTGAAATATAATGATATCTCAACTCTTTATTTATCAAACACTATGTGTTACTAAAGTAATTACAACCATGAACTCCAAGGTATTCTTGACATAATTAAAATTAATCCTATACTATAAAAAATAGCAATTAGTTTAAACTTTATATTATTATCCGTATTCCTTTTTGATTTAGAAAAGCCAATTGTAATTAGTATGAGAGCTAATAACATAATAGTTGGGTGCTCTAATGCATAGAACCTAGAAAAACTATTTTTCATCATCTCTTTTGAAAAATTTGAAATCCCTAAAGGAGACAATAAATACAATAAAACACCAATAAGAAACTGGGTATGCATTGTAATAAGGCCTATAGTAAATACTATTTTACTTTTTTTAGTATATTTTATTTTAGCTTTATAACCATAAAAAGCATATATCGTTGATATAATCAAAAAGATTAATGATAAAAATGCTATAAATGAATGTGAATTTTTTACTATTGAATACATATTAATTCGCTATAAAACGTTTAAGAATTAGAATAACAAAACACTACCGAAAATTCCAAAATTATTTTCATTATGCTTAAAAGGACCATACCAATCAAAATTTGATGCAGCTCCAAATGAGAATTCTTTGTAGCTTAAACCAGCTCTCAACATGATATAACTCCTATTGTGATTACCTGACTCTGGCACAAAACCATATAAACCTTGTATGCGACTGTAAAAGTTAAACTTTTCATTTATTTTAGGTTTATATTCTATTAATGCTAATCCTTCCGAAGCAAGATCATCAGCAATATCTACTTTAGGATTTACGATTACTAACAAATTTTGTGTTGCATAAGAATAAATTAAACCCGCAACAGGACGAAAACCATAAACCGGACTGTATTGCATTCCTGATGTAACATCTAAACCTTTGAATAAACTATATGTAAGGTGTGCTTGTGTCATTATATCTGGTGTTATCTCTTTTTCCCAAGGAGCATTTGCATTAGTGACACTGAAAAAACCTAGCTTTGGGACACTTATAAATTTTTTATTTACAAGTAATTGATACATTACACCTCTAGAACCCGCAACCGTTTCCATGGTAATTGGTGGATTTTGAAAACTAGAATTTTTATCTTCGTTTTCATTTTGTGCCTGAATTGAAGATATTGAAAGAACTGTTGCTATAATAGCAGATAATAAAAATTTGCTCATTTTTTAATTGTTTACTTTGTACAATAATTAATCACTTTAAGTGATGATTGAAATTATTGCAAAGCTACAATCAGCCCATTTTTAATAAAGAGTAATTAATGTGCTTTAACTAGGATAAATCGTGCATGTTTTTTATCCTGTATTCGGTTGGAGTCATCCCAGTAAAATTTTTAAAGATTCTAGTAAAATAAGATGGATCATCAAAATTAAGTTGAAAACTAATTTCTGCTATTGTTTTAGTTTTATCTAAAAGTAAAATTTGACTATTTAAAACAGATACTTCTGCAATTATTTCTTTACAACTTTTATGAAAAACCATTTTAACACATCTATTCAAATAATTTGCAGAAACAGCCAAAGAATCAGTGTAAAAAGATAGTTTTTTTTCTTTAATATAATGTTGATGTACTAACTTCTTAAAATTGATGGCTATTTGTTGTGAACGGGTTATTGTTCTTTGTTTTTCAGACAATTGTATTATTTTGCTCAGTAAAGCTTGTGTTAAACTACTACTAATTTGAATATTGGGTAATTTAGAGTTTAGTTCCGTAAAAAGTAACTTACAAATTGTGTACATCCATTCGCTTTCTACTTCTTTAAGCTTTAGTACCGGGTCAATCATAAAAACATTGAGAAGTTCCGATTGATTAAATAAAACAGTCATTATCTTTTCTTCAATCAATACAAAATAACCTTTTAAATCATCAGACGTTTTTTGAAGTGCATTAATAGTACCTGCTGAAACAAAAACAAGAGAGCCTGGTCCACAATGATATAGATTGTTATTTATCCGATTAACAAAACTCCCTTCTTTTATGTAGAATAAAAAATTATAGCTTGTTTGTATTACAGGTAAGGGAAGTATAAAATGATTACGAAGAAAACTTAAAGGATATGTTTGTAAGGGTGTCTTCTGCCATTGAAAATCAGGAGGAATATTCTTTAAATATTTCCCTTTAAACATTGCAGATGTTATTAAAGTATTCAATTATTTAGAAATTTAGTATTTACAAAATTAAGAAATTATAATCCCTTGAAATTATTTGGAAAAAACAAATCAAGACAGTTTACTTTATGATCTTTAAATTCTACTAACACCTCTTGTTCACCTCTGCTCTCTTAAACCTTTATAAATAAAGAAAATTCAATAAATTAAATCAATCGTTTTTTTATCGCAAATGCTAACACTAGAAATGTAAGAATCAATATTACTCATTTTATTCTAATCTTTTCTTTTAAAATCCATTTCCCAACTCTAAAAAAAACATAAAAAAATAGAACAATAGAAACCAATAAAATTAGTAGCAAAAAAACAAACATAGGTTAATCATTTTTAACTTTAGTTACCAAAATCTAATGCATCAAAATCTTTAATTTCTGAAAGAATGAGTAATTTGCTAATTTCAATTTTACTCCAGGTTTCTTTAAAAACCTCATCGCCACCATCAGCATCTTCATTTATATTTTCTCTAAATAGTTTCTTTTTAGTTAAAAAATTAATGCTGGTTTCATTTCTAATGACTACTCCTCCATAAGTATTGTCAAATCCAATTAATTTGAATTTTGAATCTTGATATCTAAAGGTATATTTCCAAGCTCCATATCTTCCATGAGCATAATGGATAAGAAGGTTTCCTTTTTTAACTTCAAAAAAAAGTTCTGGTGCAAAATAAACTCCTCCATCTTCATTTTCTGAAGAAAAACAATGTAAATTTTCAGTTGCTTTTTGATAACCATTTTCATTTTTAAACAAAATGATTATTCCTCTACGATTGCGATCTACTACTTCATCAAAACGGTTTGTAACAATATTTTCTTTATAGGTTTCTTTTACAATTAGAATACAATCTTCTTGTTTATCTTTATTTAAATCACCAAAAACTTTTTCATATAAAACATATCCTTTTGGAATAAAATCTTCAATAGCATTAGTTTGAGCTTGACTAATAAAGTTTCCTAAAAGTAACATTAAAACTATTAATTTGTGCTTTTTCATCTGTATGAATTATTTTAAATATAGGAACATAAATGCCTATTTTGTTCATCTTTGTTGGTTTTCAATTTTGTTAATGGGTATTTCATATTAAATAACATCAATAATTTTCTCTAAAAAATAATGAAGTATAAATACAATTATTGAAATCAATAAGAAAATTGAAATTCTAATTAATAATGATGTAAAGTCGAAACTTAATTTTTTTCTTAAAAAAATGAAATCTGTAAGAATAAAAAAGAACGCTATAATGCTACCAATTGTTAATCCAACATATACTAAACCATAGTGATAAAATAAATTAAGAAAAAAGCCTAAACCGCTATAACTATCTTCTTTTGGAATTTCACCTAAAAGCAATCGCATATAAGCAATCCCTAATAATAAGGATAAAATAATCCATAGAAGATAACCCAATATCGATTTTAGTACTTTCAATTTTCTAAATAATTAATCTTGGCAATAAGGTAAAGTTAATTGTTTAAAATGACTTTCTAGCGTTTCAAACCCTAAATTATGGCAATCCAATATAAAACGGTAACTAGCACTAAAATCTGTTAATTGCTCTTCTACTTACTTAAATTATTTTGCATTAAACAATGTTATTACAAATCTTAATTTTTCATATTGCAAATGATCCGTTTCTGTAAACCTATATTTTTGTTTTTTGTTTGACAAGAAATCGTAAAAATTAAAAGATACAAATAGAGAAAATTTCGAATAAATAACACCTTAGTTTTTTGATAATATTTAAACGAAATTTTCATTATTATGGCATTTTAAATTAAAATTCTGTCCAAGCTCTTACGGCTCTAACTTTATAAACAGCCGCTTTATAATCTGTTGAAACTTGACCTGTAGAAAAATCGCGATACCAAGCAGTTGAAGAAGGATTATTTTGAGAAGAAGACCAATAAAGTCCATCATTAAGTAACGTTCCACCATACAATGAAATTGTATTATTTACTACAACTCTGTTCATATATAGTTCATGAATTTCATCTCTACTTGGTAAAAACCAATCGTTAAAAGTGTTCAAAGTTGAGTTAGAAACTAAATCTGCAGCAGTACCTATAGTTGAACAATCAGCTATTATAGCCAAAGTATTAGCTTCACCTGTACCTATTACAGTTCCATTTGCTCCAGTAATATCTGTACTTGCGCATCCCCATTCAGCTGTTCCTTCATCATTAATTGCGCACACCAAGCCTTCATCTCCTGTAGCATTTACCCAAAAAATTACACCACCATAGTTATAGTCACCTATTTCATTCACATTTGTTAAATTAATAGTAACTGCTAAATTCTCTGTTTCCATTGAATTTTCTACAGTAATTGTTGCTGTGATTTCTGTGTTTATTTCATAATCAAACAAAGTTTCGTCGGCTACAGTTAATTCTCCCGTATTGACATCTATACTTAATGCATTCAAAGGAGTTGATGTAGATATACTATATGTTAATGTTTCATTACTACTTGCTTGAACTATTCCTAATGATTGTCCGTTTGTAGGATTTTCATCAACTGTTGCAGAAAAATCTTGAACCGTTATTGGATTGTTTGGTTGATCATTAACATCATCATCACTACTACAACCTATTACAAATAGTAAGGAAGCTACAGCTACTAAACTTTTTATTTTAAAAATCTTTTTCATAATTATTATATTTATTTAATTCTTAATTAATATTTTATATCATTTAATTCTCCCGCTAAAGAATAATAGAAACTAAAAGTTGTGCCTCCATTTTCAGGTTGAAGCATTACTACATACTCCGCTTTTGAAACATCGCCATTATCTGGAAATTTTACAGAAGCTATATGTAATTTAGGATTCTCTATATTTTTCTCTTTGGTAAGTTGAATTTTTGATTTTTCAACTAATTCGCCTAGTTTTTTTAAATTAACTGCATCGTTCAGTTGAAACATAAAGTCAGCAGCTTTTGTTCCCTCTGGAATTTCTATAGTAACATCTGATGTTTGGTTCCAATTGTCCTGCGTTTGGTTCCATTGCTCCATTTGTAAAGATTCCGGATTTTTAGTAACCGTTATACTAACAATATTACCAATAGATTCATTGTAGGTAATTGATAAATCGGTATAATAAGCATCGTTACCAAATTCATCTTTAATTTGATTTTCAATTTCTAAAAATCCCTTAGCTGTCGCTTCTTGTTTAGCACTTCCGCCACCGCAAGAGGTTAAAATTAGTGTTGATAAAAGCAATAAAGCTATAACGCAAATCTTTTTCATATTGTGTTTTTTTTAATGTTACCAATCAAAAGTATACATTGAAAACACAACACGAAATAGCAAACCAATATCTGATATGTTACAATCAATATTCGTTAAAGTATAGTAAAAATGTGATTTTAAAAAATGCCGTTATTTCTTATTCCAGTTGAATAAAGAAGAAAGAAAGGTTTCTTTTTTTCGAGAGGAAACAGGAATTTTTGTTCCGTTTTTTAAATGAATGGTTCCTGCTTTGTCGTATTTATCTACAAACTTCATATTAATCATAAACGATTGATGCGGACGTTGAAAGTTAGCTTCTAACAAACGGTCTTCAAAATCTTTAAGCGTTTTTGAAACCAAATGCTTGTTCCCATCACTACAATAAAAAGTGGTGTACCCTTTATCAGATTCGCAATAGATGAGTTCGTCTAAATTAATTACTTGATAACTATCGTGAAAAGATAAAATAATATGATTGCCTTCGTTATTAAAAACTTGTTTGGCTTTGGCAATTTGATTCTTTTGATCGGCAGTTGATAATTTTGCTACTTTTTGTAACGCAATTTTAAGTTCTTCAACATCAACAGGCTTTAGCAAATAGTCTACCGCACCAATTTTTAAAGCTTTTAAAGCATATTCTTCGTAAGCCGTAATGAAAATGATTTTAAAATCGATAGTTCCAATTTTATCTAAAAAATCAAAAGCAGTTCCATCGGCTAAATTAATATCGAGAAAAACCAATTCAGGTTTACAGGTTTTCGTAACAATAACAGCTTCCTGAACCGATTCGCACTCGCCTATTACCTCAACATCAGCATCAATAATAGCCAGTAAATTAATTAATCCTTTTCTAATGTATTCTTTGTCTTCTACAATTATTGATCTCATTATACGGTTTTAGTATAAGGCATTTCAATGGTTACTTGCGTTCCTTGTGCATCATATTTACTTCTGTCTTCAATAGCAATCGAAGCCTCCATTTTAAAATCTTTTGACAAATAACCTAAACGTTCCTTTGTAATTTTTGTTGCCAACGATTTTTTGTTTTGATTGAAATTTCTCTCACTCGAATCGACACCTATTCCATTATCTAAAATTACACAAATTAGTTTAGAATCGACTAAAGTAAGCTTAATTTCTATGATACAATTCTCTTTCTGTTTATTAAAAGCGTGTTCAATAGCGTTCTCCACAAAGGGTTGAATCAACATAGGTGGCACTTTTATTTTATTAGTTTCAATTGTATTATCTACATTTAATTGAAAAGTAATCTTATCGTTTTCAATATGCTGTAGTGCTAAATAATTTTTAACCGCTTCTAATTCTTGCGAAAGTAAAACTGTTTTATCTCTTGAATTTTCTAACGTAATACGCAACAGTTTTGAAAACTTCGACAAATAGCTTACCGATTTTGATTCTTCCTTATTCAAAATCATGCCTTGTAAAACCGAAAGTGAATTGAAAATAAAATGTGGTGTCATTTGCGTGCGCAACAATTTCTGCTCGGTAATGATATTTTGTGTTTTAGCTTTTGAATTTCTAAGTTTTAAAAAGAATATTATACTACTCAAAACCATTGCAACAATTAAAAATGTTATAATACCAAGTAACAAATTGCGTTGCGATTTTTCTAAGTCTTTTGAAGTTGATGCCACTGTTTTAGTTAATTTTATTTCTCGTTCTGCTGCATCATCCAGTTCCTTTTTGTATTTATATTCGTATTCTAATTGTGTAATTTTTTCAATATTATCTTTATTCAAAATACTATCGCTTAAAACTTTAAATTGCTCTTGGTTTAATAATGCATTTTTATAATCACCTATATTTTTATAGATTTCTGAAAGTAATTTTGAAGCCTCTTTTTGGTTTTCCAACAAGTCTAATTCTTTTGCCATTTTTTTACCCTCATGAGCAAATAAAAGAGCTTCTTTATTTTCATTCTCATACAAATAGGTTTGAGCAATTCCCAAAATACTTGTACAAAGTACCCGTTTGTTATTTATTTCTTGGCTAATTTTTTTTGCTATAGTATAATTTTTACGAGCTATTATGGGTTTATTTTGAATTGAATGAATTTTTCCAATATTGATATATGCTATTGAAGCCTGCTTCAAATCATTTATTTCTTCACTTGCTCTAAGTGCTTTTTCAAAATATTGTATTGCTTTTTCATACTCATTCTTTTGTAGGTAAATATTTCCAATATTAATATTATTAACAGCAATAAGCCTTTTATATCCCAGTTTTATTGAATAATCCAATGATTTTTTATGATAAACTAAAGCCTTATTTTGTTTGTTTAAAAAACTGTAAACCTCTCCAATATCATTTAGTTTATGCGCAATTCCTAAAGTGTCTTTTGTTTTTTCATCATAATATAAACTTTTATTAAAATTATCTATTGCTAAAAAATAATTACCCTGACTTTTATATACTGTTCCTAAATTACTTTGTACATAAGAAATACCATCTTCATCATTTATAATTTTACTCAAATGTAAGGCCTCTTTATAGTTTGAAATAGCTTCATTATAACTGCCTAATTCAGAATATACATTTCCAGAGTTTATTAAACTTGTTGCAATAGCTCTTTTATTGTCTAACTCTTTATAAATAATAGTAGCTTTTTTATAGTTTTCTAAGGCTTGTTTATACTGAGATAAATCGTAATTTGTAATACCAAAAGCAGTATATACATCTGCAATTCCTTTTTTATCATCTACTGACTCATAGTATTTAAGAGCTTTATTAAAAAATTGCAAACTTGAATCATAATTAGAGTTTATATTTTCAAGTATTCCTTTTAGATAAAATACTCTTGCCTTACCTTTATCATACTTCAAAGTATTACTTATAGATTCGGCTTCTTCAAGATATCGCTTAATTAATTTTATATCTGTTTGAAGCGTCACATGTGCTAAATCGCATAGTAAGTTTACTCGGATGGTGTCGTTAAACTTATAATTATTTAATTCAATTTTAAGACTGTCAATTTTATTATTTTGGCTGTATAAAAGCTGTACAATCAGTAAAAAACTGAATGTTATGATAGTTTTAAAATTAATATTAGAATGGTTTAAAAACATTATTCTGAATTGGTGTAGTCCAAAAATAAGTTATTAAAATTAATTCATAACTTAATAATAAAAGAACCATACAACTTTTTTACATTTCCATGCTTTCAACCTCTTATAAATAAAAAAAGTAAAGTCTTAAATTTTACAAGACTAACTGCTTGTAAAACTGAAAACGAAAACGGAGTACTAACTTCTATAAAAATCAATTGCCTTTTAAGCGTGTGAAAATCTTTTTTAATAATGCCTTTCCATCTCGCTTTTCTTTAGGAACTTCTTTTGCAATAAATTGTCCGTTATTATCTGATACAAATAGGTAACTAAAAGCAAATTGAGGATGTTCAGGATTGTTCTTTAATAAACCAAAGCGTAAATCATTAAAATAAAGGTTATGATTGTTTTCTGTAATTAAATACCATCCTTCGCTTATTTGTTTTAATTTCTGAAAGTCTTCAATCAGTTTTACTTTTTCTTCTAAAACATTGTTTTTAGCGTAATATGTGAAAGATATAGGTTGTGTATCAAAAAAGGAATAATCTGCTAAGAAATACCCCTCAACGGTTGCAATATTAGCATTCCATAGTATGGTATTAAAAGCAGTGGGCTTTACAATGAGTTCTTGGTACACAATGTTTTGTTGTTTCAATGCTTTTTCAAACTGATGTACCGCTACTAATTTTACTATACACGTTAGTAGTAAATAGCCAGAACTGATGAGTAGACCTTTGTACACATATTTTTTTCGAATGAAATGCTCTTTGTTTTTCCAAACATAAATTAATGAAATGAATAACGGAATTGTGTATAATGGATCGATTACGAATATTGTTTTTAGAGCAAATCTATAGTGCAATGGCCATAGAATTTGAGTGCCCCAAGAAGTAAACAAGTCTAAGAATACATGTGTTGTTAAGCACCAAAAAACCATCCAAGAAGCCGATTTAAAGTCTATTTTTCCTCTTTCTATTTTTACAATTAATCTGCCTAAGAGTGGTGTTAAAAATAAAAAAAAGAGCAAGGAATGACTTATTCCTCTGTGAATAGCTACACCATCAACGTTGCTCATGAATTTACCAACTACAATATCTAAATCGGGAATAGTCCCTAAGATGGCTCCATACCAGAATGTTTTGTTTTGTAGTTTTTTGCCTGCTACTATTTCTGCTGTTGCAATACCTAAAACAATTTGTGTAAAGGAATCCATGATGTGTTGAGCTTGGTGTTTTGGTCTGCTAATTTAATGATTTTTTTGGCGGTTTTTTTGCTTTTTTGATAAAGAAAAATTGGTCATTCTTTTAAAAGGTTTTCAAAAAAAGACACAGAAAACACCAAAAAAAGAAATTGACAAAGCGTTGAATTTAATGGAAACGTATTACAAAGAAAAAAACAAATAAAATGGAAACTAAAAGCTGGAAAGAAATAAAAGATTCTGTTTATGGAAAAAAAGGAACGGAACGCAGAGATGAACTTGACAGAGATTTCGAGTCTTTTAAAATTGGACTACTATTAAGAAAAGCGAGAGAATGGAATTCCTAGAAAAAAGTGGACAAATTTTAATCGACCCTAAGCTGTCATTTTTAAATTGTTATTGATTAACTTTTGATACTCTAAAATAGTTAAATTATTTAATTGTTTATGCCTTCTGTTTGTATTATAAAATGTTTCAATGTATTGCCGCAATTAATATATATTACAACTGTAAGTATAATATTTTTTAATTATATATACGAATTACGCAAACTATAATCACGATACAACGACCTGAATAGTTACGATTTATAGGTTCTTGATTATTCTTTTGACGCTTTTTAAATTTATTAAAAACTTTCGTATATATTTGTGTTGTGCGTCATACTGACAGAACTCGCGAAATTAGAAACGAATTAAAAAGTGATAACCAAAATAAACCTAAATAAAGTAGCCAGTTATAAAAGTCAAGCGACTTTAGAAACTGACAAGCCTCTAAATTTAATTTATGGTTTAAATGGTACAGGTAAGAGTACATTATCAAATTATCTTCTAAAACCAACTGATGAAAAGTTCGACAACTGTTCAATTGAGGGATTAGATGAAAATCACGACATACTTGTTTATAACCAAACTTTTATTCAAGAAAACTTTTTCGAATCGGAAAGTCTAAAGGGAATATTCACCCTTTCAAAAGAAAACAAAGAAGCCGAGACTAAAATTTCTGATGCTCAAAAAGAAATAGAAAAGCTTGAGAAAGATTTAGCTAAAGAAAGTGAACAACTTGAAACCGTAAGAGTATCAATAAATCAGAAACTTGAAGGAGCAAAGAACACAATTTGGAAAATCAAAACAGATTATAGTGGTGGAGACCGTGTGCTTGAATTTTGTTTGGAAGGATATAAAGGCTCAAAAGATAATTTATTCAATCACATATTGTCTATTCCAAAACCAAATGATAAACCAGAAAAAAGCATTGATGACTTAAAAAATGAAATTCAAGCTATTTCTGGAGAGAATGCTCAAAAGTACACTCACGTCCCTAAAATTGATTTTTCGTCATTAAATATAGAGAATGAGGGTATTTTCAATAAACAGATTGTAGGTAATGAAAACAGTAGTGTTTCTGAATTAATCACAAAACTTGGGAACTCTGATTGGGTTAAAACAGGACTTAAATATTTACCAGAAAAACCTATTGAAGAAAACGAAAATTGTCCGTTTTGTCAAGAAAAAACCATTTCGAATGAACTAATAGATGAAATCAAAAATTATTTTGATGCTTCTTACGAAGCTGACATCAATACGTTAAAAGGATTTCTTGAAAACTACCAACAATCTATTCAACAACTACCCGATAAATCTATATACGAAAGCAATCCAAAATTTGAGTCGTTTCAAAAGGACTTTGATATTAAATTTAATGCCTTTAATCAATTGATTAAATCTAATTTGTCAAAGATTCAGGCTAAAATAAAAAGTCCAAGTTTAAGCAAAACACTTCAACAATCAACATCTGAATTGGACGAACTTAATAATGTAATTAAGAATATTAATGCTTCAATTTTACAGCATAACAACAATATCGACCAAAAAGCTAAAGTAAGAAATAACATAAAATCTTCTTTTTGGAATCTAATGCGTTGGGAGTACAATCAAACAATTGATTCGTATCTGACAGACAAAAAAGCATCTGACAATAAATTAAAGTCTTTACAAACTTCAATCAAGAGCCACTTAAAGCGAATCGATTTCAAGCCTTTTATAGATATATCAACAGAGAATCACATTCATTAAGTCAAAATATATTTGACTTTAAAGAATTTGACTACGTTGATTTTAAAGACGGTTTTGCTGAATTGTTTAAGGTTGCAGGATATGAAGAACATCACAAAAAGATGATAAAATAAAAGTACGAACACACAACAATGGCTATAAGTAATTGCTGGTTCTCACCTACTTCTGAAAATCCTCGCGGATTTTCAGTTTGGTGTGTACTTGCAAAGTTAATCGCTAAACTACGCAACTACTCATAGCCGAGCCGTTGTGTGTAATTTAAGCAACCGAACTAAAAACCAGACTGAATGGGAATATTTGGAAATATATTTGGAAGTAAAAAACTAAAAACGACTGACTTTGATTTTGGAGAAATCGAGAGTTTTAGCACAAGAGGAAATGATGTTGGTTGGCAGATAAATAAAAGATATCTGAACTTTGACATTGAAATACTAATCGCAGGAGACAAAGACGGAATTGCGGAAAATCAAAGACGGATTTTACTAAATGCTCTGAATAACGAAACGGAAATCAAATCTGAATCGGAAAAGGCACTAAAAGAACAATATGCAAATGCCGAAATGGAATTTGAATCAATTGAAGAACATTTTGACCTGAAAGGAATTTCTGTGAGGGACGAGGGATTTGAAATGGCTTTTCAACAAAAAAACGACCCTTACTATTTTTTTAATGTTCATTTTGAGAATAACAAACAAGTCGGAGTTTCAATAGATGGATAAACGAAATAAAAACTACACACAACAACGTATAAAAATAATTGCGGTTTTGTGCTAAAACAAAGGTAGTTGCATGTTTGCTACATCTGATTTTCCTGCGGAAAATCCTCGCACGCAAACCCGCAACTATTCTTATACAAACCCGTTACCAAACAGTTGACAAAAAATGAACATACGATTTAAAAAAAAGCGTTTTAGGAATTATTTAATTTTCGGAATTTTATGGTTAGTTCTTGGAACTATAGTAATCATATTTAACTCGGACAATATTTTTAATTACGGTTACTTGGTAATCGGAATTTTATATATCGGAACTTATTTCTTTGAAAACAAAAAACAGTATCTGACAATAGAAAACGGAATTATTTCAAAAAATCATTTGATTCCGAAAAAAATAAATCTGAATAAAATTAAGCGGATTAAAAAGTTCGCGGGAGAATACATACTAAAAACTGACGAAACTGAATTAACAATTAATACGGAACTGATTGAAGAAAAATCTCTTGCGGAATTAAATACTGTCTTGGAAAATCTGAATTTGGAAACAAAATAAAACCGTTTGGTAACAATGTATAAAAATAATTGCTCAATTTTAGGCTTAACTAAAGGTCGTTGCAAGTTTACTACGTCTGATTTTTCTGCGGAAAATCCTCGCACGTAAACCCGCAACTATTCTTATACGAACCGTTATAGGCAATGCAACAAAACTCGTCACAAAAATAAAACGAAGTAACAAATGCAATTTAAAAATATTATACTCATTGTACTATTTCTACTTTCAATATTGATCATAATATCAATGGTGAAATCAATTGTCAACAAAAAAAGAGTAACTAAAATCTTTACATATCTAAATACTAAACCATATGTAAAACTTTACGGTAACAAATGCTATTATTCAGCAACTGGGCTTAAAAAAAATTATCCAAGTTACCCCTGTAAACTAGAAATTTATTTGACCGAAAACGAAATCATATTTGTTGGGGAAAATAAATTCCCTTTCATTTTTAAAACCATAGAAAATCCATTCATTTTAAGTTCCAATCCAGATGAATTACAAAAAACTCTTTCCTTTAAAAGAATTTTCAAGCCAACTAAAGTTTTCATAACCAACAAAACCTTAAATCTTAATTTTATTGATAATATAACATTTAATACAAATATTGATTATCAAATAGATTTAGTAAACTCGGAGCATATTGACAAATTAAAAAGATTAAGTGAATGGTGCTAATATGCACTGCCTATAACAGCGGTTTTAAGAAATGGCGGGTTTAGGGATTTATCGGTAATGGTCAGTGAATATTTTTCTTCTCCGTAGTGAGGCTTTTTCTTTCAAACTTTTCGGTATATTTGTAAACATCAGTAATAAAATTCCGCCACTTCTTAAAGCCAGCGGGACGTTATAGCTAATAACTTTCCGAATTGAAACTTAAAATGAAAATACTTAACTTAATATCTTCACTTTTCCGAACTACTAAAAGTACAAGTATAGAAGCTTTAAAAATTCAAAAAGAAGGTGCTAAACTTGCCGTTCAACACGCAAAAATTTATAATTCAAAATTAGATTATTCAGTAGATTCTCTAAAAAAAGTAGACAAAATATTAGACCTATTAAGTAAAAACTACTTAACTAAACAAAATAAAGAGGAATTAAAAAACCTTGCTCTAATCTTTGGTCTATATATTATTGAAGTTTTTGAACGAAACGAGGGAAAAGGATATTTAGAAAGAAAACTTATTACGTTAGAAAGTGATAGTTTTCCATATTACTTTAAAGGGAATTTAATTTTTCCATGCATTTGGTGTTTAAACAAAATATTTGAAAACGAAGCAGATAAAGTAAGTATGATATATAACCGAACTGTTGCAAAAGTTTGATTGATAACTTTGAAATAGAATTTCCGAGCTTTATCAAAAAAAGAAAAATGTGAATATTTTGCTTAGATTTTAAAAGTTTGCGCATAAATTTTTAATTCAGCATACATAAATTCGTTCCGAATTGACACAGTCTGAATTAAAACTGCTACTAGCTATAACAGCAGTTAAAAAAAATGGCTTAGGTAAAGGCATACTTCCGAATTTTCTCCGAAAATTCAAAAGTTTGCGTTATATTTGTTTTGGCTTGGTCTTGGCTCTTCGCCACTTCTTAAAGCCGCGAAACGTTGTGTGTAATGCGAGACAAACATCTGAACTAAAAAATAATTGAAGGAAAAGATTTATAATTTAGGAAAAAAAGCTCTAATGATTTGGGGTGGAATATCACTAATTGGAATAATTCTGATTTTTGGCTATCTCGCCTACTCGACTACAATTGGAAATAAAACTGTCGAAAATAAAGCAACGAAATCTGATGTAAGATTCGTGCTAAATTGGTGTGGACTTGGAGACGATAGAATTGAGAAAGTGACGAATAGTTATAAATCTGGTCGCTCTTTTACTGGAGATTATCTGGATGCATATGGAATTGACATTTCGAAAGTAACTCACGATGAACTGAAAAACAAAAAAGGCTTTTATCGATTAGATAGTTTACCTAAAGTTTTGAATGATGCTGTTGAAATGACGAATGGCTGGCAATATCAAATCCCTTGGTTTCCGAAATTAGAAGATTTGCAAAAAGAAGATGTTTATGTCTATCCTTGGAGCATATATTGCAATGGAATTGACCCAATTGGTGCGGAATTAATTTTTGTAATACCGAATGAAAACAAAGTATATTATATTGGAACAAAAATGTAACGAAAGCACTACACACAACATTGTATATAAAAAATAGCGCAAGTTATTGCTAACACAAAGGTTTGGGCATTTTTGGAAAGTCGCCAAATTTTTAAATTTGACGATTTCCAAGTAAAAAGATAAATAGCAAAATTTAAAAATTTGGCTTGTGTTTAATCCGAAAAGTAACCGCTTATTTTCAGCGCTACTTTTCATATACGGAGCCGTTACCACACATTTAAGAGCAACATTGAGAAATTGGAAAGACATAGAATGGATATTTGAGAAGGATGGAGCCTTAAGAGATATTTATGTTCAAAACGCAACAATTTCGGATTGGAAAAAAGTGGTTAATTTATTGAACTCTGATTACAAATTAACTTTTGGAGTTTGTGAAGATAATTTGACCAATAAAATTGAATTTGAATATGTGAAGACAATGTTTGCGGACGAAACAGGTGAGTTAGAAAGAAAATTTGCAACAATTGATTTGAATGGAATTATTGTTAAGTGCTACTTTTTTCTTGAAGACCAAATCGAGTTTGATTTATGGCCAGAAGATATAAAAACTGAAAACGAGCTAAATTTCGTTTTGATTTTTTTGTCATCATTAAGTTCTATATTAAAGAAAGAAGTAACTCTTAGTGGAGAAAATCAACCTGAATTTCCACTAATAAAAATTGACACTAAAAACGGAATTGAAAAAATTCTGACTGAAAAAGATGCTGAAAACCTGTGGAAAAAATCAGACCAAAATGTAAACATATTCACAATGCTGAAGTCAAAAATAATAATGAAATTCTTTCCGAAATTGTTTGAGAAGAAAGTACTTGAAAGTGCGAATAGAGAATATAAATCAACACCGAAAGAAAAAAACGTGTGGTAACAATGTATAAAAAAAATAGGAGAAGTAGTGTTAAATATCAGGTTTATGGCTCTTATCAAACTTTGTACTTAACCGAAAAATTTGAGCTTCGAACCGCCTACTTTTTATATACTGAACCGTTGTACGCAATTTGCCCGAACTGAAAAATGGACGAAAAAACAAAAAGACAAATCGAATTACATTCTGCTGGAGCAACAGTCAGACACAAAAGTTCATTTGAGGAATTGGAGCATTATTCAAACGAATTAAAACTCGAACCTGATTTTATTAAAAAATGGTGTGTTCCTTTCTATATGTTTCAGATAAATAATACGAATGAATTTATAGAGAAACTTGAGCCAATAAAAGCCGATTTAAACAATGAAGTTGTTAAGAATTTACTTGGCGATTTTAATTGGAGAACACGAATTGTTGGAGCGTATTTCTCGACAATAATGGATTTAAAAGAAGTTGAAGATATAATCGGAATTCATCTTTTAAAAAGTCAAGTTTGTTATGCTGGAACTGGATATTGTTTGACTTTAGCTTCTTTCAATACCAAAAACGGAATTGAATATTTAAAAAAATATCTTGACTATTATTTGATCCAAAAACATTTACATTTTGACCAAAGAGATGCTATATCCGCGCTAAAATGGACTGACCAACTTAACGGAACAAATGAAATGGAAAATTATTTGGATTTGTACAAAGATTGGGTTTCCGACAAATATGCTCAAAATTTAGAGGATTCATTTAAGGGATTTGAAAGTCAAATGGAGAGCTTAAATAAAATAAAGACTGCGTACAACAATATATAACCGCAATTACGGCGGATTCGACTGCGGCCGAATCCACTCGGAATTGCTAACGTCAGTTCTAAACCGAAACTAAACGCATATTAACCCGTAACTGACGGTTATACTAGACCGTTGGCAACAATATAAAAAACGACATTGCATATTAAAAACTTCATCGCTTCTGAATATAGAGACAGACTAAAGAATAAACACTTTGCTTCTCGAATTTGGAATTTTGTTTTCTTTCCAATTACAGTAGGAATGAATTACAGAATTCATAAAAAGTGGCTTAATGTATTAAAAGAACTCAAATTAACCGAAAATGATTTGGGCGATAATACTCGGATAAGTTTAAGTATTGAAAAGATGAGACCATTCGAGAAAGCAAGTAAAATTGCGGAGATAAATGTTACGGAAAAAATTAATAAAGGTTTTATAGTAATGAAAAATCAGATGTTAGTGATTTTCCCATTTCATTCACCTGAACCTGGAAATATACATCAGTTTTTTACTCAAATGGAACAACCGATTATAATTTGCCCAAAAGAAAATGTTCATCCTTTTAGAACTATTTATAAACTTTCGACTTTTGACAATATTGTAAAAATGGAAAATAACGAAAACAAAACGCTGATTTCATTAAAAGATAGAACTTATAACAAAACGATTGAATTAATAATTTATAAAAAAATACTGTTGCCAACACAGTATATAAAAAATTGCTAGTTTTAGCTAAACCAATGTTAGTTGCTTGTTTGCTAGCTTTTGATTTTCCTTCGGAAAATCCTCGCACGCAAACACTCAACTTTCCATATACAAACACGTTGCCACCAATTAAAACCGAACGCGAAAATTGAATTTAACAACTGATTCCTTAAAATATTATTTTGAAATAAATAAACGTCTGACATCTGAATTTGATACGGACTGGACACCTCTATGGAATTATTGTGAAATGACATCAATGCTGATTAAAGGACACTCTTGGACTTTTCTAATGAAAGGCGGACTAGAAAACCGAAAACTGATTTATCGGAACTGGAAAAACTCTGAACAAAACTCGAAAAATGATTTAGGAATTTTTAGTTTAAAAAATATTAAAATAGACGAAAAAGAAGTGTCGATATCATTAAATGAACTATTTGAAATTCAAAATCTTTTAAAATCTGACCTGACAATTAATAGAACTGAAAAAATTATTTTAGACGGAGTTCGGTATGAATTAACCGATTTTAAAACGGAACGAAAATACGAATGGAAATTGGACGAAGAAATGAACTCTAATTTGAAACAACTAATTGAAAAAATAACTGCCCACAACAATGGCTATAAGTAATTGCTTGTTCTCGCCTACTTCTGAAAATCCTTGCGGATTTTCAGTTTGGTGTGTACTTGCAAAGTTAAGTGCTAACCCACGCAACTACTCATAGCCGAGACCGTTGGCAACAATTTGAGAAACCAAAAGGATGGAAACAATATTCAATATTTTTACTATATGCAGCGATGGAGTAATAGAATACATTGGGTTTAAAACTCACGAACTCGAAGGAACTGATGAAAAAAAATAGAATTTCTACAAAAAAATGTAGAATCTGATTCATCGGATTTAAAATATATTAAAATTCCAGAAAGCTTTAAGCTGACTAAAGGTAATACTGAAATTGTTGGTGGAATAACCTTTGAAAGTTACAACACTTTAAATCATAATGGAACATTAAGCGTATTGTTTGAGCCAATATTTCAAATGTACGATGTTAGCCAAACACCTCTATTCGTTGTAACGTTTATCGTAGATGGGGAAATCAAAATTGAAGGTTTTGACAAGCTAAACGCAAATCCAACAGTTCCATTTACTCATTCACTTGACGAAAAAATTCCAATCGATTATATAGATAGTCATTTCACAGATAAAGGATTTGAAATGGACAGGCTTTTAGAAGATGACTTCATAAAAGCAATAAAAATTCTTTTTCAAAATGATTGTTATGTTTCTGCTTTAAAATTGTTATTATCTGCAATTGACACTATTGCATTTCTTGAATATGGAGATATACCAGGTAATTTTAAAAAATGGATTAACGAATATTGTGAAATTGAGAAAGTTAATATTACTTCAGATGAACTTTGGGAATTCAGAAATTCATTATTGCATATGACAAATGCAATATCTAGAAAAGTAAAATCAAAAGCAGTTAAAAAATTGAATTTTTATGTTAGTCATTTCGACATTGAAGAAAGAAAAAGCGATGGAGAAACAAAATTTTTCAATCTCAAAACTTTAATTACAATTGTAACAAATGGACTTGAAAAATGGGGATTATCATTTAATGAAAATCGGGATAAATTCTCATTATTTGTCGAAAGATATGACCAAGTTATTTCAGACTCTCGATATGGAAAAATGTATTATGGAAAATAAAAAACTGTTGCCAACAATGTATAACCGCAATTACGGCGGATTCGACTGCGTCCGAATCCACTCATAATTGCTAACTTTAGACTATATCGAAACTTTTCGTATATTTAATCCGTAACTGACGGTTATACTAGACCGTTGTGCGTTATTTACGAGAACCAAAATTGAACAGTCATCAATGATTAAAAAGTGGATTCATAATCTTCTCAAAAAAGAAGAAAGTAATGATATCAATCTTGATATTTTTCAAGAAGCCATAATTGATTATCGGCAAGAAGGAAAAGAACTAATGTTTAAGCTTGGAGTAAAGTTTGGTTTAAATATTGAAATTAAGGAGGAATACGAAAAATTAATTTCTAGAGGCAATAAAAGTATCCCAAGAAGAGGAGAACTTTCAAAAAGATGGAATTATAGCTTTCACGGAGGAGAATGTGGATTCTACAATAAAAAGCATCAAAAGCAAGTAGAAGTTGTTTTAACTAATCCACCTGAATTTGGACATATAGATACTTGGTTTCTTTTGTCTTATATGCAGTCAGTCGATAAGTACAAAAGTGAAGTTGCAGAAATAGATTGGCAGAAATTAAAGCTAATTGTGGAAAAATTATATTTAAATGGCAAAATCAAAAAAGTAATTGAATAAAATATACAACATACTGCTAAATGGACTTCTAATTGGAACAACTGAGTTAGAAAAGGCTGATGTACCTATTGGAGTTGCATTTGGACTAATTGAATTTAACGAAATTGAATCGCCATACGAATTCTTCAAAGATTATTACCTAAAAAACAAAATCGTGATAAATACTGATGATCCAGAATTTGAATTTATTGATACTCTAGTAATGTCGGAATTAAAAGTATTTAGACAGGATGGAATGGAAATAAAAGGAGTCGCTGGAAATGCAATCACAGGTATGAAAGACGAAGGATATGAAATCTCAATTTTAGGTATTCCATATCCATTTTACGAAGAGGAGTTTCCATACCACGTAAACAGAGTATGAAAATATGTTTGATAAAGAATAAAAAACGAACGCACAACAATGGCTATAAGTAATTGCTGGTTCTCGCCTACTTCTGAAAATCCTTACGGATTTTCAGTTTGGTATGTACTTGCAAAGTCAAGTGCTAACCCACGCAACCACTCATAGCCTATACCGTTAGCTGATATTCAAAAAACGAAATGAAAAAACAAATTCTAATAATAATTTTAATAATTTTCTCTTTTAAATCCAATGCTCAAAATCATAATGAATATTATGAAAATGGTGCTTTGAAAAAAAGTGGAGAACTAAATAAAAATGGAGAGCCTATTGGTGAATGGAAAGCTTATTATGAAAATGGCAAATTAGAGTCTATAAGAAATTATGAAAATGGTCTAGAAGTCGGAGAAACTAAAGTCTTTTATGAAAATGGACAATTAAAAGGTATTGGTAATTATAAAGCAGGTAAAGAAGATGGTGAATTTACTTTAAATCACGAAAAAGGACAACTATCATACATTAAAAACTATAAAAATGGTAATCTAAATGGAGAGTGGAAAGCATATTTTGAAAATGGTCAAATAGAATTTTCTAGAAATTATGTAAATAATATAAGAACAGGTGAAAGTAAATCATATTATGAAAATGGACAATTAAAACTTTCAGGTTCATACTATGACGGTGAGCCAACAGGAGAATTTAAATCTTACACTAGACATGACACTTTATCTGCTATTAATAATTATTTAAACGGCAAACTACATGGTGAAACAAAAAACTTTTATTTTTTAAAAGGTGAATTACATTCAGTTGGTTATTTTGAAAATGGACACAAAATAGGAGAATGGAAATATTACGATACAGAAGGAAAAGTAATAGATACTAAGTTTTACTAATTTTGAATAAAATAATTAATTAAAGATTTTATAGCTTTTGTAAAATTTAAGAAAAAAACATCTGCTAACCACCGTTTGTGGTAATTGCTAGGATAGTTCTTTTTTGGAATTTTCTCCGAAAATTCCACGAGGAGTTTTGTACTTGTAAACTTTTAGGCTAAATTTACGCAACTACTCATAGCCGGAGCCGTTGTAAGTAATTTATCAAAACCGCAAAACTGAATGAACAGAAATAAAAAAATAGCACTTTCCTTTATAATTGTATTCGGAATTTTTGTTCCTTTTATTAACTCTGTTCTGATTTTCGAAATGTTCTTTTTACTAATTCCCTTTGCTATAATTTTCGTTGTGACTTTAATATATTTAATTATTAGTCTGCTAAATAAAAAATTGAACACTCGAAAAGCAATGTTTGTGTTTTCAATACTTCCGATTTTTGTTGTGTCTCAATTAACATCTGACTTTTTATTTGACCGATTCCAAAGATTTAGAATAAAAAGAGCAGTAACTGAAATTGAAAAATCCAAAGTTCTAACTGGCGAGTTTCCGAAAAACGTTGACTTGAGAATGGGAATTGAATATACTGCTGGAAAAAACGGATACGGATTTAAATATTCAAGAGGATTTTTGGAAACAGTGAGATATAATTCAACGGATAGAGAATTTATAACTTATGGTTGGAATGATTAAAAAACTACCTACAACAATGTATAACCGCAATTACGGCGGATTCGACTACGTCCGAATCCACTCGGAATTGCTAAAGTCAGTACTAAACCGAAAATTAACGCATATTAACCCGTAACTGACGGTTATACGAGACCGTTGTAAAACATTTAAGAGATGAGAGAACCAATTAACATTTTGGACAAAAAACAACAAGTGGAATTGCCAGTTGGAATCTACAGTCTGAAAGTTTTAGGCGGTTGGAAAGTAATTACAAATAACTTTTCTTTAATTCTACGAGAAGTAAACGGAGAAACTATCATTAAACCAAAAGAAACGTTTTGGAGAATTCAATCTTTTGCCTTTGGAAAAAGAGCAAAAAAGATAGCTTCAGTTGACATCCCGAAAAGAGCAACATATGAAATTGAATTTTTAAATCCCTCGGACTTAAAAGTCAAAAAATCTAACCTTATTATATTGGGCTTTTTCCAAAACTATCTTCCAACTAATGAAATTCAAATTTGTATAGAATGAAAAAAATTATCGGAATTTTAATTTTGGTTTTGATTTGTGAGTCTTGCAACCATTGGAATGAAAAGAAAGAGACAATTCTTCTGGCTGACCGAGAAGCACCTTTGGGTTGGGTTTATTTAAGAATTTATAAAGACAAGACTTTTGAATTTGAATCTCGTGGATTAGAACGCAAAGGAGATATTTATGCTGGAACTATGGAATTAAAAAACGATACAATATATTTTCATTATTCTGACTCAATTCCAAAAGCTGGCAACAAAGCTATTTTGATTAAAAATGTTGTTTCGTACTTTAGTGGAGAATATCCCGAAAGACTGGAAATAAAAAAGAATAAATTGTTAACTGAATAAAAAAACGCAGTACAATAATGACTATAAGTAATTGCTTGTTCTCGCCTACTTCTGAAAATCCTCGCGGATTTTCAGCTTGGTGTGTACTTGTAAAGTTAAGTGCTAACCCACGCAACTACTCATAGCCGAACCGTTATAGGGCATTTTAAAAGACGACAGTAACAGATGAAAATATTAGGACTGACAATATCATTTTTACTTCTTTTTACTTCATATAAGGAGACAAAAAAAGAGACTTTTGACCTAAACTCATTTCCAAAGGAGTGGGTTAGACTAACAGACAAGGAAGGAAAACTTGTTGTATATAATTCTTGTGACGCAGGAAATTTGTTGTTGACAATTTCCAACAACAGAAACCATTTTGAATTATTACTGCACGGACAACAAGAAGATTATGACTTTGAAATATTAGAATCAGCTCAACTAAATGATACGATTTTCCTAAAAGCAAAATGGAAGGGCTCTGACGAAAAACAAGACTTCAAATTCTTTTGGACAAATAAAGAAAAAGGCTTAGGAAGGTTTATTACAACATATTCAAGCGGTTTTACCTCAGACAATTTATTTGTAACAGGAGACAAGCAAACAAACTTTGAGAAATTTGACCAGCCTTGCCGTGAATGTTGGGGTGACGAATGTGATGAAATAGAAAAGGATATAGAAAAAATTGACAAGCCTATTGAAACAATTAAGAAAGTATTTGACGACTATGTTAAGCATCAAGAATCAACAGACTCTCAAGACAACAAAGATTTAATGACCAACAGTCTTAAATCACTTGACAAGGTGACAGAACCTGAGGAGTTAGAAATTTTAATTAATATATGGATGTATTACGACCCAATAGATTTTCCCAGCAGAGATTTAGTATTTAATGTTTTACAGAAAAACCGTCCTGAGAGCATCCAAGCGATAAAGACAAGAATAAATAATAAAAAAGAATGGGAAACAGACAATACTGCACCTTATTCTGAACTCAATTATTTGCTTAAACAACTTGACGAATGAAAAGAAAAACGCACTATAACAGCACCTACCCAAAAGGCGGGGTTTCGTGTTCCAAAGACAGTTTTGTGGTTAATGGAACATTAGTTTTTCAAATCAAGTTTTGTGGTAAAAGTCCCGCCCTTCGGGTAGCTGCAAAACGTTAGCGTCAACTTTACAAAATTGTGCTTAAAATGAAATTTAAAATTGCTTTACTCATATTCATTATCTCGGAAATTTCATTTGGACAAATAGATGATTCTAAATTCAGAATTAATGTATTGAAAGAAAATATTGTTGGTAAAGAATTTACGTTTGGTGAATGCGACGAAAAAGGCGGAACAGAAACTATTCTGACCTATTTAGGAAGCGTAAAAACCGAAAAAGGCAAAACTTACAAAATACTGAACTCTATATGGACTTGGGGAATATCTTGTCGTGCAACAACAAGAATATTGGTATTTAATGAAAAGGATGAGTATGTTGGAAATTATTACTTATTTGATTCATGTGATTTGCCTACAAAACTCGAAAATGGTTTTTTAATAATTAGCAATGTAAATGATGAGTGTGATAGGAAAACCGAATCAAAAATCAATATTAATCAAGGATTGCCGAAAAGTATTTTAGGCTATAATTTTAAAAGCTAAAAAAGCAGCCGCTAACAGCAGTTAAAATAAATGGCTAAGGCAAGGGCATACTTCCGAATTTTCTCCAAAAATTCAAAAGTTTGCGGTATATTTGTTTTGGCTAGGTTTTGGCTCGTCGCCACTTCTTAAAGCCGCGAAACGTTGTGTGTAATGCGAGACAAACATCTGAACTAAAAAATAATTGAAGGAAAAGATTTATAATTTAGGAAAAAAATCTCTAATGATTTGGGGTGGAATATCACTAATTGGAATAATTCTGATTTTTGGCTATCTCGCCTACTCGACTACAATTGGAAATAAAACTGTCGAAAATAAAGCAACGAAATCTGATGTAAGATTCGTGCTAAATTGGTGTGGACTTGGAGACGATAGAATTGAGAAAGTGACGAATAGTTATGAATCTGGTCGCATATGGAATTGACATTTCGAAAGTAACTCACGATGAACTGAAAAACAAAAAAGGCTTTTATCGATTAGATAGTTTACCTAAAGTTTTGAATGATGCTGTTGAAATGACGAATGGCTGGCAATATCAAATCCCTTGGTTTCCGAAATTAGAAGATTTGCAAAAAGAAGATGTTTATGTCTATCCTTGGAGCATATATTGCAATGGAATTGACCCAATTGGTGCGGAATTAATTTTTGTAATACCGAATGAAAACAAAGTATATTATATTGAAACAAAAATGTAATGAAAGCACTACACACAACAAAGAACTGAGATAAAAAACAAACTTTTTTAGAGTAATTTTTCACACTATTCGTCTAGGCTTACATTATTATTGAAGCCTTATTTCTTCTTTTTTGCTTATAATTTAATTTGATCCTAATACAGAAACAAAAGTTTCATCATAAGGATTTCCTGATTTTGCAATGGCAAAGGATTGTTTTAAGAGCTTGTTTGAAACTGCTATTAATGCTAGCTTTTTACTCTTCCCTTTGTTTACTATTCGTTCGTAAATTGCTTTACAAGCCTTATTGTGCTTACAAGCATTGAAGGAACATAAAAAAACAAGATTTCGTAATTTTCTGTTTCCTACTTTGCTAATCCGACTGCGACCCTTAACACTACTCCCTGATTCTCTTATGGTTGGTGTGATTCCAACATAGCTGCATAATTGTGATGCTGTTTCAAATTTCTTAAATCCATCGGTTACGACAATTAAGAACAAAGCTGTTTTCAAACCTATTCCTGGGATACTCTGTAATAGTGTCAATTGATTTTGTTGATCTTGTTTTATCAAACTAAGCAACTTTTGCTCAATGCCTAATATCTCTTTATCAAGATGTTTTTTGTCTCTATTTAAAGAACGATACACACATTTAGATGGAGTTCCCATGACTTCTTCTCCATGTAATTTGTTCTTAGTTGCTGTTCTTTTTTTGATAAAACTATCTAGTAATCGAAACAGTTGTAGGCATTCACTTTGAACATCGGTAAGTGCACTATACAGTGGAACCTCATGTATCATACCGTAATTACAGATTGCTTTTGCATCGCTCTTATCGGTTTTTACCTTTGCTAATTTCATCTGGATAAATCGTTTTACTGACAAAGGATTTACTACTGAAACAATCACATTTTGGTTGTATAAAAACTGTGCAAATCGGTAATGATAATAACCTGTAGCTTCCATAACTACTAAACTATCTTTTGATAGAATTTCTAAAAACTTCTTGAATCCAGTAGCTTCATTCTTAAATTGTAGATGTCCTTGAACACTACCATAACAATCAAAAACATCTTTACTAATGTCAATTCCAAAAGTTTCATTATATTTATTCATCAGAAATAATTTATGAAAGAATAATCTACTTGACTCACAACAACTTGAAAACGAGATCTAGGTCTCACAGAACTGAACGTGATTTTTAGTAGAAAAGAGAGAGGATTATCAATGTTGTCGAAGTCAACGCTTTACCGTATATAGTAACCTTAATTCTCTCTTTTATTCTTTCTGATTAATAATATGTAATTTAGTTATTTAATTAAAATGCTAACTTAAGTTGTATATAAAAAATAGCGCAAGTCATTGCTAACGCAAAGGTTTGGGCATTTTTGGAAAGTCGCCAAATTTTTAAATTTGACGATTTCCAAGTAAAAAGATAAATAGTAAAATTTAAAAATTTGGCTTGTGTTTAATCCGAAAAGTAACCGCTTATTTTCAGCACTACTTTTCATATACGGAGCCGTTAGCGGTCATTCCCCCTAGACTACCGCCCTGACCCCGTAAGCTAACGGCAGAAAAGTGGAGTAATGAAAGGAATTAATAAATAGAAAATATTTTTTTTGTAAATATTTGATTTACAAAATATTAATAAAACATTAGTTAGAATTGTAGAGCGACACAGAAACATAACAAAAAATATCAAATAAATGATAGAAACGGAAAGACTAATTTTAAAACCATTGACTTACGACCAGTTAGTAAAATATACTAATCACTCCAATTCAAACAGGTAAAAAAGAAGATAATCAAGTAATATATGTAGTTGAAATTCCTAAAAGTAATACAGCTCATCAAATGAATGACAAAAGATATTACCGCAGGTATAATTTTCAATCTTTAGCTATGGAAGATTGGGAAATCAAAGATATAATTAATCGTTTATCTAAAACTCAATTCAGTTTACGTTTTGAGACAAATACTCCTAAAAGATTATTGGGAAAATGGTTAACTCCAAAAATAGGAATTGAAATTTGGATTCATAACTCTGGAAATAAGATTATCAAATATTTAGATTGTTATATGACTGGAGATTCGAATACTGCCAAAAATATATCTGAACCTTTTGTAAATAAGGAATTTGAAAAATACTTCTCAAATATAGTTGAGCGGGAAGTCACAATTGGAAATGATACCTTTACTTTAAATTCAGAAAGATCCGTAATTTTGCCAAATACATCCCGAAGAATTGGAAAGATTGAAATTTATGAACGTTTCGTTCACGAAGATAGTGAATTGACTTTTCAAATTTCTACTGAAGATAATGTGCAATATTTCAAGTATAAAGGCAGAGAATTAATTGAATAACGAACGCCCAACACGGTGTATAAGTAATAGCGGTTTAAGTGATAAAACAAAAGTATAAACATAAAACAAAGGTCAGTGCAAAACCGAAAGGTTTGTGAGTAAAATCCGCTACTACTCATACACTAGACCGTTGTGCATAATTAAAAAAAAGAGAATATGAAATCAAAATTTCCCGGATATTTCAAATTAATCGATGAAGAAATCAACCACCTGTGGGGAAATTCATTGTTTGTTTTTGATGCAAATATTCTTTTAAATCTTTACAGGTATTCAGATGAAACTAGGGATGATTTCTTTAAAATTTTAGAAAAAGTCAAAGATAGAATTTGGATTCCTCACCAATCTGCAAGCGAATTTTTCGAAAATAGGCTCAATGTAATAAGTCAACAGGAAAAATCATATGAGGAAGCAATTAATTCATTAAAATCCATAGAAAATGAATTTAAAAATTCTCGTCAACATCCATTTATTACACCAAAATTATTAAAAAAGTTTTCAATTTTAAGTGAGGAAATTTGTGGTCAATTAACTGAATCTAAAGAATTTCATAATAAGAGAATTCATCAAGACGATATTTTGAATAAAATTGAGAATTTATTTAATGAAAAGGTCGGCAACGAATATGAAAAAAGTAAACTCGAGGAAATCTATAAAGAAGGAGAAATCAGATTTTTAGATAAAATCCCACCTGGCTATAAAGACGTTGGGAAAAAAGATGAAACTTCAAAAGATGTAAGAAAGTTTGGGGATTTGATAGTTTGGAAACAAATATTAGAAAAAAGTAAAGAACTAAAACAAAGTATAATCCTTATAACAGATGATAGAAAAGAAGATTGGTGGGTAAGATTTAAAGGAAAAACCTTAAGCCCAAGACCTGAATTAAAGAAAGAATTTCAAACGGAGACAGAACAGCCTTTTCATATGTATCAATCGGATAGATTTCTTGAATTTGCAAGAGACTATTTAAACGAAAAAATAAATGATAACGCTATTCAAGAAATTAGAGATTTAAGACAACTTGATGAGAGAAGACGTCTTCAAAATATGAGAAAAAAAAGAGAATATCTTGAATATAGAGAAATTAAAGAGAAAATATTAAAACAAAAAATAGTACTTGAAGATGAATTAAAGTTTCTAATTGATAAAAGAGGATTTGTGGAAGAAGCTTTAAATGAACAATATCATTCTTTAGATAATAGTGACCCAAGTGGATTTGACGATAGTAAAATGATTCGATTAAAACACGAATTAAAAAACATTAACTCTCATATAGAACATATGAAGTCAAAAGTACAAGATTTAAAACTAGATGAATTACAAGATAGAATTATAAGAAATAAAACTATGCACAACAATGACTATAAGTAATTGCTTGTTCTCGCCTCCTTTTGAAAATCTTCGCGGATTTTCAGTTTGGTATGTACTTGCAAAGTCAAGTGCTAACCCACGCAACCACTCATAGCCTATACCGTTGTACACAATACTAAAAATGACACTCCGTAAAATTTTAATAATTGTATTCGTAATTTTCATTTCTTGCAAAACTGCAAAAATGGAGACGAATTCTTTATCTCAAAAAACGGAACAAACCGAATCCAATTTTCCAAAACAAATCGGATTTATAAATGACTTTGAGAATATATTCACGGAGGCACAAGAAGATCAACTGACTAAATTTCTCAGTTACTATCAAAACACATCAAACCGAGAGATTGCGGTAATAACTATAGATTCAATTCCAAAGAGTATGGAATTTGACCAATATGCTATCAAAATTTCAGAAAATTGGAAAGTGGGAAAAAACAATAACGGAAATGGACTTACAGTTGTTTTAAGTAGAAACTTAAAAACAATCAGAATTTCAACAACTGACAAAACAAAACAACTTTATCTTTCTGACGAGTTCTGCAAAAAAGTAATTGACGAAAATATGATACCTGAGTTTAAAAAAGGAAACTATTATGACGGAATATTACTAGGCCTTAATGAACTAATAAGAAAATGGTTATAAAGTAATGTGTACAACAGCAGTTAAAATAAATGGCTAAGGCAAGGGCATACTTCCGAATTTTCTCCAAAAATTCAAAAGTTTGCGGTATATTTGTTTTGGCTAGGTTTTGGCTCGTCGCCACTTATTTTAGCTGTAACCCGTTGTGCAACATTTGAAAAACTGCCTGAAAATATGAATAAAACCAAAATATTATGTCTTGTTGGACTTACCCTATTCGTAATCAGTTATATAATGTTCTCACAAGGTGGAGAATTCATTTATTCTCAGAAACCGATTGATTTTGCCCATTGGATGAACTTGATTGGCGGAGCACTTCTAATCAATTTTAATAATGTCTTCCCTAAAAATAAAATAAATTCAGTTGCTTCCTTTTTAACAACCTTGGGAGTAATTGGCAATATTGGACTTTGCGCTTTAGATTTGCTAATGTGGAGCTACGGAATGGACTTTGAAGGAAGAGCCGAATTGGGAAATCAAATTAGTAAAACACCTTCAATATTTTATCCATTTCAAGTATTCGGACCTTCACTCCTATTGATTGGATTATCGCTGCACGCGTGGAATTTTATTCGTGGAAAACCATTAATTTCCTTATTGGCAATACTTGGAGCGCCATTTATCGGAATTTCGTTTTTCATCTTAAAAAATGGGATGTTGATGGCGGTTTCTTGTTTTCTATTTGCATTGGGACTTGGACTACTTTTATTTCAGCCTGAAAATAAATCATTTGAAGAAAAAAGTGAATCTACCAAAAGTAATAAATAAAAAACGTTGCACAACAATGTATAACCGCAATTACGGCGGATTCGACTACGTCCGAATCCACTCGGAATTGCTAAAGTCAGTACTAAACCGAAAATTAACGCATATTAACCCGTAACTGACGGTTATACGAGACCGTTAGCAGTAATAGTAAAAAAACAGAACGTAAAATATATGGCATTCGATTGGGCATTATTTTTAAGTGATGAATTTCATCCAACATTTCAAAAAGAATTGAGTAAACAATTATTTGAAAAAGGAAGTATTAGAACTGGATTTAAAAATTTTGAAGAACTTGACTTTCAAATCATTATTGGAATGCAAGATTCTGAAATTAAACAAGTTGATAATAAAATGTTTGCTAAAATAGATTTTATAACTCCTGGTTCTTTTTCTATTCCTGTTGAAATATATTGGACAACTGAAGATTCTTCAAATCTTTCTGAAATTCACAAAAATGATATTTCAAAAATGAATATCGAAATTAATTGGGGTGAAAATTTCCCTTGTGATGAAATATTACCATGGATGATGGTTGATCCAGAATGAGTAAATAAAACTACTACTGCTAACAGGCGTTTGGCAAGATTGCGAATTTTATAGTAAATTCACGTTTATTTCTCGCAAGAAATTTTATTTTTAACATAAAATAATCGGTTCCGAAGCTCGCAACCTTGCCAAGCGCCGGAACGTTATGCATAATTATGAAAAAACTAATCCAAATAATATTCCTAAGTTAAATAATTACATCATGTGCCTCAGATAAAAAAGCTTTAAAATCTGATGTAACTAAAGTTTCTATTGAGGAAAGTGAGAGTGAAAAAAATTTAAATATTACATTTCAAATTATTTCTGCAATAGGTAATTTGGCAACTTTTGGAGCTTTCATTTTTCTATTTATTACAGATAAAGACAAACAAAATCAAATTGACAAATTAACCAACTTAGTGTCAGCCTTAAAAGATTTGAAAGATATTGAAAATAAAAAGCTTAATCTTACTGTGAGACCTGATGTAAAAATAACAAGTACAATGAGTCAAGGTGCAGATGGAGAATTACAAATTGGGATTGAAAATATTGGAGAAAGAACTACTTTGACAAAATTCGAACTTATATCAGAAGATTTAATACTTCATAATGAACATTTACCATTTATTATGGAGAAAGGTACTGAAAGGAAAATTTTTTCAAGGACAATAGGTGAAAAACATATTCTTGATTGTGAATATGAAATACACATCCATCATCAAGACAAAATCGACAACTCTCATATTTCAATTATAAAAGGGAAAGGCATAAATAATAAATTAGCAGAAACCAAATATAACTGTGCATAACAGCGGTTTTGAGCAAGTGGGGTTTGGCTGTTTAATGGGACGATCTTTTTGTATATTTGACTTAGTGGAATTCCTAGAAAAAAGTGGACAAATTTTAATCGACCCTAAACTGTCATTTTTAAATTGTTATTGATTAATTTTTGATACTCTAAAATAGTTAAATTATTTAATTGTTTATGACTTCTGTTTGTATTATAAAATGTTTCAATGTATTGCCCCAATTAATATATATATATTATAACTGTAAGTATAATATTTTTTAATTATATATACCAATTAAGCAAACTATAATCACGATACAACGACCTGAATAGTTGTGATTTATAGGTTTTTTGATTATTCTTTTGACGCTTTTTTAATTTATTAAAAACTTTCGTATATATTTGTGTTGTATGCAATTAGAGCAAAACATTGAGATTGAATGACACAGGTTGAAAACTACAAACAGATACTTGAAAATATTTTTAAAAAGGAGATTAGCTTTTCAAATAACAATATCATAAATAATTGCATTGGAGCTTTACAAAGTAATGACAATTATAGTGTTTTTAGCAATAATTTTATTGAACGCTTAAAAAGGATTAACGATTACTTTTCTGATTCAGAAGATATTATTACCGAGGTTATCAATACTGCAAAGCAAATTGGTCAAACAAAGGGTTATAAATGGGCAGGAGCTTATTCTGAATTAGTTGCATTGGATTATTGGATTCAATTTCAAGATTTATCTAATATTACTTTTCCAGACAGAGGCAATGTAAATGACTTTGTAGACAGTATTGCAAAACAAATTGGACAGCAAGAAATTGATTTAGACATTAGTTTAGATTTGTCAACAAAAAAGATATATACAGATGTAAAATGCTTAATTCCTACTCATACAGAATTAACTGACCAAATTTTAACTCGAGTAAAATCTAAAACCACAAGACAAGACTATTTAATCGGAATAGATGACATTTATGATGTTGATTTTTTAAGAACTAAAGCAGATTTTGTGTCAGAATTACAATCTGGAAATCTTATAGCAGAACTTGAAAAATGCATAAATCAAGGTAGTAAATATTATAGTCATACATTAATTAGCGGAAATAAAGCATCATTTAGGATTTCATACTCACAGCCTGGGAAAAATACAGTTCTTACAACTACGAGAGCAATGGATCCATACAAATTGGCAATTGACTACAAATACAAGATTTTAGATTATTACAATAAATTGTTGATTGATGAACCGAGCTTAATTACATTCGTAATAAATCCTTGGTTCAATCAAGAATTAAACTCAACACTTGGAGAATTCTTCAGTACTTTCTTGAGGTCTTTAGCAAGAAGAGTTTTTATGGAACTAACCAAAGACAATACTGATCTGGAAATCATTTTTCCAGACTTGACTGGTCATAACTTAAAGATATCAGATGTTGCCAAAAAAATTACCGGAATTATTTTCATTAAAGACAATTCAATAATGCAAACAGGAGAAGACATTAATGACGTTTATATTTATTTAAATCCCAATGCGACAAACAAAACTTTGACAAGCTCTGATTTCAATATTCTAAACTGGTCACCACCAATTAAACAACCATTTATAGACGATTTCCAAAATGACAATTATTAAAATAAAAACTGCATACAACAATGTATAACCGCAATTACGGCGGATTCGACTACGTCCGAATCCACTCGGAATTGCTAAGGTCAGTGCTAAACCGAAAATTAACGCATATTAACACGTAACTGACGGTTATACGGGCCGTTAGCGGTCAGGCAAGGACGAACCTTAACTCAATAATTTAACTTAAAGAATAATGACAAGAAATATAACAATTGCAAGCCGACTAAGAGAAGTTTTACTCAATGGACATTGGATTGCAAACACCAACTATAAAGAACAAATACAAAATATTAATTGGGAGCAAGCAACCCAAAAAGTAGCCAACCTAAATACTATAGCAGCTCTGACTTATCATATAAACTATTATTTGGAAGGACTATTAAACGCTTTTAAAAATGGAAAACTTGAAATTAGCGACAAGTATAGTTTTGACCTTCCGCCAATTATAGCAGAAGCTGATTGGAATAAATTAGTTGCTGACTTTTTGAACAATTCTGAAAAGTTTGCGAACAAAGTTGAGCTAATGGACGACAGTTATTTTGACCAACCGTTTATTGATGAAAAGTATGGGACATTTTTACGAAATATTGAAGGTGTAATTGAACATAGCTATTATCATTTGGGACAAATTTCTTTGATAAAGAAAATGCAAACTAAGAATTGACAATATTTAAATTAAATAAAAAACAGGGATTATTATGAAAAACCGAAAAACATTAATAGTCATTTTGATTATTCTAAATTCAATAGTTTTATTGGGGCAAATTTATCCTGAAGGTGCACCTCCTTTTGCTCGGGCTGTAAACATTGTTTTTCTCGTCCTCAGTCTAATATTTTTTATAACACAGACTAAGAAACAATGAAAGCCCGAACCGCTAACAAGGGTTTTGCGTCAGGCGGGCTGAAGTGCAAAATTCAACAGAAGTTTTTCAATTAAACTTTAGTAATAAAACAAGCTTTTGTGCTTCTATTTCCCGCCCGAACGCAAAACCCCAAACCGTTGTAGCACATTTAAAAAAAACGATGACATTAATATTAGAAAACACAAAACAAGTTGAATTTCACACTGAATTGTATGAAATAATAGAACCGTTTGAAAAGGAGTTTTCTGAATTAAATTGGTTATTAACAAATCAAGATTATCGAATTTTAGATTACGACCAAAAAGGCAGAATTGAAAAACTGGATTTTGAATCGGAAAAAATAACTTTTAGCGGAATTGAACTTTTGGAAATCATAAAAAACCGCAAAATTGATTTTTCTTGGTGTGTGTTTTGCGGATTTAAAAATGATATTCCAAAACTAAAAAAATCGGAATTGCCTTATGCGGACTTAAACTCTGATATTTGGAACAAACCGAATGAATTTTTAAACAAACAAAGCGAAATTGAAATTATAAGTTTTGACGGAACAGCAACAATTTTTAAAACAAAAAATATGGAAATTGAGAATAAGTTTCGCGAAAAATTTACAGATGCGATTGAATTAAAAAAAACGTTGCACAACAATGTATAACCGCAATTACGGCGGATTCGACTGAGCCCGAATCCACTCGGAATTGCTAAGGCTAGTGCATAAACTTAAATTTAGTAACTTTAACCCGTAACTGACGGTTATACTTAACCGTTGTGCGACATTTTAATTCAGAAAAATTTGCATTGTCAAATAAACATTGTTAATTTTGAACGACAATTTAACAATCATATAAAATGAAACTTGAAAAACAACCATATACCAAATTAAATATTGAGTACTTACAAAAAGTTTGGAAGGGAGAATTTAGAGATTTCATTATAAAATCTGATGAAAAATATTATTATTGGGACGATTTAAAATACAGAAAAGATGCTCCATTTGATAGTCAAATAGAAAATTGGACATTACTTAAGACATACAGAACTTCAAAATATGAAAAAATAAAATTTGGAAACTATACATTCAATTATTTTATTTCCGAATATATTTCTAAAAACCTGCATGATTTTGATTTAAAATTAATAGGAGGACTTCAGCAGAATCCTATCCTACCGTCAGATAGAATAGAATTTTTTAAAAGTTCATTGCTTGAAGAAGCAGTAGCATCCTCGCAAGTTGAAGGAGCAGCAACAACTACAGAAGTAGCTAGAGATATGCTTAAATCTGGTCGAAATCCAAGAAATGAATCAGAACAAATGATATTCAATAACTTAAGAGCTATTGAATACATAAGCGAATTCGTAAATGCTAGTATTGACTTTAAAATAATTATTGAACTTCATAAAATCATGACTGCTAATACAGATGCGGAAAAGTATTCTGGTGATTTTCGAGAAGGGGAAGTATATGTAACTGATCATGTTGATGGAGAAATTGCCCATATTCCACCAGATTGGAATGAAGTAAAATCATTAATGGGAGAGTTATGCGAATTTATTAATGATGATGAAAAGTTTATTCATCCTATTATTAAAGCTTCAATTATTCATTTTATGATTGGATATATTCATCCATTTAAAGATGGTAATGGAAGAACAGCAAGAGCATTATTCTATTGGTATTTATTAAAAAAAGGCTACACATTAGTTAAAAATATTTCCATTTCAAGAGTAATACTAGAATCTAGAACTCAATATGACAAAGCTTTTCTTAAAACTGAATATGATGAAAATGATTTAAACTATTTTATTACTTACTCAATAAAAAATATTAGAATAGCATTTGAAAAATTAATACAATATAGAGATAAAAAATTAGATGAGAGAAAAAAAGCAAACCTTGTTTCATATGAATTACTTAACAAAGGACTAAATAAAAGACAAGCTGATCTAATTGGTTTTTTATACTTAAAAGAAAAAAACAATGTCACAGTGAATTCCTATAGTGAAAAACATGAAATTGTAAGACAGACAGCAAGTAAGGATATAAATGAACTTATAAAACTAGGATTAATTGATGAAGATAAATCTAATAAACCATTTAAATACGCCATTAAAAATAAGAAAGCAATTGATGATTATTTAAAATAAAAACGATCGCACAACAATGGTAACTGTTGCACAACTACCCTTTTTTAAAACATCTTGAAGCTTCAGAATCAAAATCATAAAAATCCAACCTCTTTTAAAGTGATTTAAAGGAGGTTTATTTTTAAATGTAGTTTATAAATGTAAAAATTTTGTTGGCTTAAAATCCAGTTTTTAAAGTTGTAAAGCATCATTTTTACAATCGCTCTCGCTACTTCTGTAAGTGCGTTTGGTGTAGCCTTTGCTATCGGTTTTCTCGCCTTTGAATAAAAGTTTGGCTTGGTTACCTCTAGGTTTAGTACATTGGCAATAATGTTCTTCTTTGTTAAATCAAGATTTCGATTTTTCTACTCTTAAACCTCGTATTTGGGACAAGGATGGAGATAACAATATATATTCCGGTAATTTTTGCTCGATGGACTAATTTTTTTCAAAACCGTAAACTAATACTATTTATTTTGGTACTCAAACTCTACTGATTTTAATCGATTAATTACTCGTAAACTGAAAAACTAAGATTCAACACTAAACACTGAAAACAAACTCATCAATTGAGTACTACATCAAAAGGCATTCCAATTTATCAAAAAAAACACTCTTGACTCGTTTTTGAATGGTTTTGACTGGTTTTGACTGGTTTTGACCGGTTTTGACTGGTTTTGACGTATTCTGATGTATTAAAACCAGTCAAATAAGGCCTTTGTTCGGAGATTGTTCGGAAACGCTAGCGTCAAGTAGCGGTAAACAGGCACTTTTTCGCAACAACTTCCGAACGAAACTGCTACTTGACTGCTACTAAACCCAAAAAAAGAGAGATCATTTACTAAAAACCAAACCCTATTTTAACTTCAAAGAGGCAATGCTTGCTGTCTCCTTCATAATTAACAACAAAACAGAGACGCATGGCAATGTGTTTCTACTTGTAATGGCTCTTTTTTAATTATTAATTGTGGATAATTAATAATTAAAATACAAACTTATTATTATAATGCAAAAAATTTGAATTACATGTTTTCTAGGGTGTAATAGAAAACAATATTATATTAAATCTGCGACTCTTTTTCTTCGTGATGTGCTGTAATGTGTGAATTAAAACCTTGCCTCTATACTATTAACCGAGTCGATGGCTCTAAAACTTATAATTAATAACATGTTTTAAAAATACAAACAAGATGCTTCACAGGATAACAAGATTAAGAATTAATTATGTTAAGCCTATTTTATATCCCTATTTTTGCAATGAAAATATTAATTTCAGAAAAAAATGACTGCATTTCCTGTTACATCTTCTACTCTTTCGGCAAAAGAATTAGGCTTATTCATCATAGAAAAATACAATCTAAATAAAAACGGCTCTTGTGAGTTGTTTAGAACAGGAATTAATCATACTTATTTTATTACGGAAAATGAAATAAAATATGTTGCACGCGTTTATAGCTACAAGTGGCGTTCTAAATCGGAAATTCTTGCAGAAATTAACGTATTAAATGTATTAAAAGAGCATGCTATCAACATTTCTTATCCTATTGCAGATAAAAAGGGAGAGTATATTCAAGAAATAAATGCGCCTGAAGGAACTCGATATCTTGTTCTTTTTTCCTTTGCAGAGGGAAATAAGGTTAGGTTTATAAATAACGAAACTTGTTTTTCTATTGGTTCAATTATGGCAAGTATTCATACTAAAATGTTTGACAAAGAAATTAACCGAATACATTATAATTTAGAAACACTACTTGAGCTTCCTTATGAATATGCAAAACCTTTCTTTTCTGAAACATTAGAGGAAATGAAATTTATAAAAAAGCAAAGTATAGAAATTAAAGACTATTTTGATTTGAACGAATTAAAAAATATCCCAAAAGGAGTTGTTCACATGGATATTTGGTATGATAATATGAGTATTACAACGCAAAATGAGGTTACCATATTTGATTTTGATTTTTGTGGAAATGGTTATTTAATTTTTGATGTTGCTTATTTTTGCAAACAGCTATTTCATATTGAAACTGATAAAAAGGAATATGAATCTAAAATGAAGTCTTTTTTAAATGGATATGAGAGTATTAGAAAACTAACTAAAGAAGAAATGCTATTAATTCCTAAAGCTGGTGCTGCTATTTGGATTTTCTATCTTGGCGTTCAATCTCAACGATTTGACTGGTCGAATATTTTTTTATCTGAAAATTATTTAAAAATGTATATTGGTAAAATGAAATCTTGGATTGAATATCATGAGTCTTAAAGAAACTTAGATATTCAATATCAATCAATTAAAATTTATTAAAAAAGCTATTCTCTATTTCAAGAACAGCTTTTTTTCTTTTATTAAAATTCAAAGCTCAATCCAAACTCATGTGTTCCGTTATCATATTTATTTATATCACTTAGGTTAGATTCATAAGCGTAACCTAATTTAAGTCGGTTTTTTACCGTTATGTATAAAAGTCCGCCTATAGCTCTATCTAATCTATAATTTACACCTACATCAAATTTTTTAAAGAATTCGAAAGTCCCTGTAGCATCTGTGATTATTTCTTCCTCTGATAAACGCACTAAAGTAGACGGGATAAACTTAATGTCATTTGATATATTAAAATGATATCCTCCACTTACATAGAGTTGTGCTTTATTATTAGCTTGGGTTACTATTCCATTTTTATCTGCTACACGATCTGTTTCAAAAAGTCTAGGAACAGATAATGATGCAAAATATTTTTCGTTTTTTAAGTAAAAACCAGCACCTATGTTTGGGTTAAAATAATTGGCATTTTGAGAAAGAAAAGGATCTACTGGTAAACCGAGCCTCTCAAAATCAATATTTACAAATGTTCCTCCTGCTTGAATTCCAAATAATAAATCGGTTGCTTCTCCTACTTGTATTTTGTATGAAAAAGTGGCAAACAAAGAAGTAGTTCGTTCAATAAAAACTTTATCTGCTATTACAATAGCTCCTAAATTCATTTTATCCTTTATTGGAACTCCTAAACTGATACTTTGTGTTTCTGGAGCGTTATCAATACCTAGAAATTGGCTTCTAAAATTGGTTTTTATTGTCACTTTCTCATCAACACCAAAAGCTGCTGGATTAAAAAAATTGGTTGTATAACGATACAGGGAATAATTTGGTTCTACCTGTGCCACTGCGTTTGATGACGTGATGAAAAGGAATAATATCGAAAAAAATATTTTATATAGTTTCATTTTATCTTTTATAAACAATTAGTAATTAATGTATAACCATCCTTTAATGAATAAGGATCCATCTCCAAAAATATTAATGCTAAAATAGTAAGAACCTACTGGCACTAATTCTCCTGATCCATTTCTATTTCCTGCCCAATTATTCTGATAATTAGTAGCATTGTAAACAGCAACACCATTTCTGTCGAAAACTTCTATTTTTGCTTTTGGAAAATTGGTAATATTTTCAATAACCCAAGTGTCATTCTCTCCATCGTTATTTGGTGAAATACCTAAAATTGGTGTAACATCTGGATTTAATTCCGTATCACAAGAATCTGCAATATTATCTAAATCTAAATCGGAACCAGTAAACGACACATAAGCAGTAGCGGTATTACTATTCCCATTAACATCCGTAATTATTAATGTAACTAACTGATCTTCATTAAGTATTGGACAATTAAAAGTAGTTATACTTAATGCCATGTTTGCAATACCACAAGCATCATAACTTCCATTGTTAATCATTTCAGGAGTAATTGTAACAGTTCCAGAACTGTTAAGCTCTACACTAATATTTTGGGTAATTACTACTGGACTTTCATTATCTTCTACTGTTACAAATGCATTTGCACTACTCGTATTTCCACTGGCATCAATTGCTGTAAGTGTTACTAAAACTGGAGTTCCAACATCTGAACAGTTAAAAGTGGTTCTATCTAAAGTTAACGAAGCTATTGTACAATTATCATTACTTCCATTATCTATCATTAATGGTGTTATACTTGCATTTCCCGAAGTGTCTAATGAAATAGTTATATCTTGAGCAATTGTTGTAGGAAGTGCTATATCTGTAACTGTAATCACTTGTGTACAAGTAGCTGTGTTTCCTGTAGCATCGGTTGCTGTCCAGGTTACTGTAGTATCTCCTATTGGAAAAGAAGATGGAGCATCATTACTTACTGTTGGTACTCCGCAGTTATCGGTTGCAGTTGCAGTGCCTATTGAAGCTGTTGATGTACATTCTCCTGCATCTGTGTTTATTGTAATAGCTACTGGGCAAGTAATCACTGGATTTTCATTATCTACAACAGTTACTAATTGCGTACAAGTAGCTGTGTTTCCTGTAACATCGGTTGCTGTCCAAGTTACTGTAGTATCTCCTATTGGAAAAGAAGATGGAGCATCATTACTTACTGTTGGGACTCCGCAGTTATCGGTTGCAGTTGCAGTGCCTATTGAAGCTGTTGATGTACATTCTCCTGCATCTGTGTTTATTGTAATAGCTACTGGGCAAGTAATCACTGGATTTTCATTATCTACAACAGTTACTAATTGCGTACAAGTAGCTGTGTTTCCTGTAACATCGGTTGCTGTCCAAGTTACTGTAGTATCTCCTATTGGAAAAGAAGATGGAGCATCATTACTTACTGTTGGTACTCCACAATTATCGGTTGCAGTTGCAGTACCTATTGAAGCTGTTGATGTACATTCTCCTGCATCTGTGTTTATTGTAATAGCTACTGGACAAGTAATCACTGGATTTTCATTATCTACAACAGTTACTAATTGCGTACAAGTAGCTGTGTTTCCTGTAGCATCGGTTGCTGTCCAGGTTACTGTAGTATCTCCTATTGGAAAAGAAGATGGAGCATCATTACTTACTGTTGGTACTCCACAATTATCGGTTGCAGTTGCAGTACCTATTGAAGCTGTTGATGTACATTCTCCTGCATCTGTGTTTATTGTAATAGCTGCTGGGCAAGTAATCACTGGATTTTCATTATCTACAACAGTTACTAATTGTGTACAAGTAGCTGTGTTTCCCATAGTATTGGTTGCAGTCCATGTTACTGTAGTATTTCCTATTGGATAAACTCCCGATGCATTATTTGTGTTTGTAAAATCGTTAGTAACATATCCGTTACAAGAAACAATTCCATCAGCCCAAGCTGTAGTTGTGTCACTATTGATTAAAGTACCTGTATAACCATTCCCAGTTGCATCATTTACAATAGTACTTCCAGAGTCTTCATCTAAATGATAGTAAGCTACTAAATTAGCATCTGTTTCTGAAACACAAATATTCATTGAAGCCGCAATATCTGCATTACTTCTTTCTTGATTCCAAATTCGTACCTCATCTATTTTACCTTTAAAAAATTGAGCACTATCCGTTCTAGAACCAATAGTCATACGATTATTATCTCCAAAAGTACTTGAACCACCACTAGCAGTATTTTGTAGTTCAACACCATTAATAAGAACAGTAATTGTTTTTGAAGTTGCATTCCATTTAAAAGCTAAATGTGTCCATTGATTCAAAGGGATACTATTTGCAGTATTTACACTATAAAAAATGGAATTATCCCTTATAAAAATATAAGGTACACCTAATGAGTTTATTAATATAGTTACAAAATTATTCGAATCAAATTGTGCAAAAAACAATCTACTGGTAGAAGATGATGTTCTATTAGCCCACATTTCAATAGTAAAATTATTTGTACCAATAGAATTAAATATAGTAGGAAGTGAAGCCATAATATGGTCATTTGTTCCATCCAGTTGAATAGCATTTCCATTACTGAAACCTTCAAAATCTGGAAGTACTACATTGGCTTCACATTGCCCAGCATTATTATTTACTGTTACACTTTCTGGGCAACCTAAAACCTTAATATAAGCTGCTTTAGTAAGTGTTCTAGAACAACCATCAAGATCTGATACCGTTAAACTAACTGTATAATTTCCTGAAGTAGTATATGTATGAGAAGGGTTTTGTGCAGTTGAAGTTGGACTTCCATCTCCAAAATCCCATAGCCAACCAGTAGCTGGAGCCCCAAAAATAGTTGAATCAGTAAAAGTAACACTTGTATTTGGCTGTATTAGTGTTTGATTAGCTTGAAAATTAGGCTTAGCTCCAATAGCTTGTACCATATTTGTAAATACATCCGTATCAGTATTACCAAAACTATCTGTAACGGTTAAAGAAACAGTATAGTTACCTGTAGTATCGTAAGTGTGTGAAGGGTTTTGATCAGTAGAAGTCGTACCATCTCCAAAATCCCATAGCCAACTAATAATAGGTGCTCCATTATCCACAGATGCATCAATAAAATTGACAGATAAAGGTGCACAACCAAAATACCCTGATGCTGGCCCTCCAATATCAGCTACTGGAGCAGAAATTTTAATGTATGACACCTTGTTGATAACATGATTGATTCCAACATTTGTATCGTGTATCGTTAATTTTACTGTATATGCACCAAAACTAGTATAAGTATGAATTGGATTTTGAGCTGTGGAAGTGCCTCCGTCTCCAAAATCCCACAGCCAAGTATCAGGAAAAACAGAATGATCTGTAAAAAAAACAGTATACGGTGTTGAATTACCTACTAATGGGCTTGCACTAAATTTTGCAATAACAGGATTCATTGTAACTTTAAAAGTACCCGTATTTCCAACATCAGCATCTAAAATCAAAGTATAATTTCCTATGGGTAAGGTTGAGGCTAATCGAGTTGTGGTTGTACTTACTACTAGATTATTGTTAGCATCTAATAAATACATACTCGTTTCTGTTCCTATAGTTTCTCTATTTAAAATGATTGCTAATGCCATTTCTTCATTTGTTGAAAATGAGAAGTAAACATCATTTCCTGGTCTACCAGAGTATGAATTCCCTGAACTGGTATTATCACCATTTCCTATTGTTAAATTAGCAGTAGTACCGCTAGTATTAATAACTCCTAGAGGCGTAATGGTTTGGGCTTGTAGTATTACAATTCCCCAAAAGAAAAAGAATACTGCGGTTAAAGTAGTTTTTATACTCATAATTAACATTTTTTATACTACAAAAGTATTCTATTTATTTTATTACAAAAATACGTAGAGTATGTAATTATTACGTAGGATACGTATAATATGATATAAAAAAACCTTAACTGCTCTTGTATTAAGTGTTAAGGTCTTATTAATTAAATTATACGGAAATTAATTATAGTATTACAAAAAAGTATTATTTTCTTTCCCAACCACCTGCTGCACCACCTGCCATGAAACCTAAACTGCCCATGTTTACAGATCTGAAATCTCCTATAGGCATTCCATCTTTTCTGAAAAATATTATTCCTACTATTCCAAATTCTAGATTAACAGAAGTTAGTGCTATGGAGGTAGTATTACTCCAAAAATTATCCCAACTTTTATAACCTGTACCTAGTAGCCCTTCACATTTTAAATTGATAAGTCCAAAACCAAATACTCTATGCTCCCATACATATGGATATTTGTTCATGTCTTTAGGACTACATTTTAACTTACCATCAACTGCTACCATTTTTATTTCTAACTCAGCATCAATTGGGTCTAATAGTTTACTTCTTTCAAGCATATAGTTATCAATTTCATTATCAGTCATACTAACTTTTAATGTTTTTCTTATTAGCTCATCACCAGCTTCAATAAGTTTTGGATTTTGTTTTAGATCGTTCATATTTATTAATTTTTAAATTACATGTTATTTTATTTGTTGTTTATTAAGATGTATCATGTTGTTATTCGTTAAACAATCATTTATTATAGATTAAGGTTTAATATCAACTTAGTCTCTTAAAATCTTTTTGAATAATTTCTTATATATATACTAATTCACTTTTTCTGGTAACGCAATATTGTTCTGAAAAACAATGCTACTTTAATGATAATGCAATTTCCGATATTTATAAATACCATAAAATACGTAGGTTGAGCAATTATCTCGTAACATACGTATCTTAAAAAAGTATAAAAAACAAAAAGACCTTAAATACTATTTGCATTAAGGTCTTCCTAATTAATTCAAGTTACTAGTACTTTATATTTTAATAAGCTTTTTGGTTAATATTCCTTTATCTGTTGTTATTTTAATATTATAATTAGCCTGTTTTAAGTTTAAAATATCAATCTGAATTATTTCCAAACTATTTTCTATATTTTGTTTCTTTACTAAGCGTCCAGTAAGATCATAGATTTCTATTTTTTGAATAATAACTCCATTTGCAACTTTAATGTTTATCTGGCTTTTAACTGGATTAGGATACAGTAGCACATTATCTTTAAGCTCATTATTATTTAAACTTAAAGGGTTATTTTCATTTTTATACCAAGCAATCTTGTTATCACTACCAGATGCCGAGAGTATATCCATATCTCCATCTCCATCTAAATCTACGGCATAAATGTTTCGAACTGCATCTGCACTAGTTGTTATAATTTGCTGAGTACCAAAATTACCCGTTCCATCATTTGCATACCAAGCCACTTTATCATCACTTGATGAGGCTGAAATTACATCCATATCACCATCACCATCTAAATCAGTAGCATAAACACCGTATGAGAAAAGAGCTATCGCATGAGGTGCAATAATTTGTTGGGAACCAAATGTTCCATTCCCATTATTTTTGTACCAAACTGTTCCAACGCTAGTTATTGCAACCAATACATCCTGATAGCCATCGCCATCTAAATCTTTTGCATATATACCTGCTACACTATAGCCAGATGTACTTATATTTTGAAGAGAACTAAAGTTTGCCAATCCATTATTTTCATACCAAATAACATAGCCATTTGAAGCAGCTAGTACATCTATATCACCATCATTATCCAAATCTGTTGTATATATTGCACTTCCAGTAGCCTCCGAACTTGTAACAATTTCTTCTGTCCAAGAGTTACCATTATTGTTATTTCTATACCAATAAATATGTCCTGTATTAGAAGATGTTGAAATTACATCTAAATCGCCATCGCCATCTATATCTGAAACATCGATTCTCCTTACTAAATTAGCTCGGGTTGTTATATTTTGTTGAGATCCAAAATTTCCCAAACCATCATTGGCATACCAAGCAATACGATCGTCTCTTGACGAAGCAGATATAACATCCATATCGCCATCATTGTCTAAATCGGCAGCGTAAATGCCCCAAGCCTCATCTACACTTGTGGTAATAATCTGTTGGGCTCCAAAGTTTCCATTTCCGTCATTTTCATACCAAGCAATTTTATTATCATCTATAGAAGCCGATAGCACATCTAAATCTCCATCGCCATCTAAATCAGCAGAGAACACAGAAAAAGCTCTATTTGCATTAGTAGTAATTACATTTTGTCCATAATCAAAAGCTCCTGCACTATTCGGGCTTACCTCAGTTGTAAAACTAGCTACTACTCTATTTGTACTAGTTTTTAAAGAGATGCTAATAATTTCTCCTGGTTTAAAATCTACATTTGGATTAAAAGTGATTACGTTTGTATTTATTCCTGAGAAAGTTCCCAAAATTCTACCTGTTTGAGATCCCATTATTGTAACAGTTGCAGAAACAAATATTACAGGTGTAATAACGGCATCAAAAGTAATAGTTAAATTAGCGTTTACAGGTACATTTATGGCGTTCATAGTTGGAGAAGTAGCCACAATGTTTTGCGAGTAAATAGTATTTGATAGCAACAGCATCAAAACTAATGAAATGGATAATGAGTATTTTTTCTTCATTGTATCTTTTTTTTAAAAATACAATGTTACTCTAAATAATAGTAGTACACCATACGTAGCTTGTGCAACTTTTTCGTAGTCTACTTAGTTGTTTTTATTATAGCTTTCATTACGTTTTTGAGAAGCTAATTATATGAAGATTTAATTTTTTAAAGAGGTTGCACAACAACGGTTACTGTTGTATGTTTGCCTTTTATAATTCAAATAATTTAATTACTTCGCTTAGTTCTTTACTTGAATATATACAGCCATTACATACTTTTATTGTTCCTTTTTTATGTGTTATATATTTAATTATTCCTAATTCTGTTTTATTTAGAACTATCCCCATTTTTTTTAATTTAAGAAGCCCCTCAACAGCATATATCTGTTTTTCAGCATTTGTTGATTTTAACCATTTTAAAATACTAATCTTGTCTTTTTTATCAACAAAACTGTTTAATTGCATTCTTTCACTTGAATACATTGCACCCGCTCCACAACTTCCACCATAAACAATATCAGCCATAAATAATTCACTTTCATTTAAATCAGATCCAAATATTTTTTTGAAATTATTTTTTATTTTTTTGTATTCTTCATCATTCTTGAATTTTTCAATAGAAACATAATAAGGTTCCCAACTAAAAGAATCTTTCCATTCATATTTAACTTTCTTGTTTTTTTGAACGCTAAATTCATAAAATATAATTTGATTTCCAGATGCAATTATTTTAACTTGAAATACTTCATATGAAGTAGTATTTCTTCCTTTGTTATCTTTAATATATTGTTTAAACTCAAAAATTCCTTCTTTATATTCATAAGTAATATCTCGTAAATATTTCCAATGTCCATTAAATACATCCTCTTCAAATTTTTGCTTGATGAAGTTTTCAAATTTTGATAATTCTTTTGCAGAAAGTATACTTTTAATATCTTCCTTTTTCTGAAAAAACAAATTAGAAATTAGAACCAAACTTATAATTATAACAAAACATATTAAAATTACTAAAGTGTTTTTTTTCATAAGGTGATGTACAACGATTTTGTATATAATTAGCGACATGTTCTAGCACCTAATTTAGCAAATAAAAACCAAATAGAAAATTCACGAGGATTTTTATAAAGAAGCTAGAACTAGCAATAAATTATATACGGTGTTAGGCAACGTAATTTTCTTTCCAACCATTAGTTTTGGCAATCAATTCTGGATATAGACAAGATGATTTTCCGTCTTGTGAAACCAAAATTTTAATTGAATCTCCAATTGATTTGTTATTTGTCAAAGCAAAATTATTAGTCCTTGATTTCGCAACGTTATTTCCATATTCATAATGCACATCCATTGACGAACCAAATTTCGAAAATGTGAAACCATTATTATGGCTAATTGAAATTATTTTACCTTCCATAATTCTACCTGTTTTATACAATGAGATTTCTTTATTTATTCGTGAGTATAGAAAATAGCAAAGAATTAGTCCAATTAAAAAGACAACTCCAGCTATGTAATACATAAAATCCATACTAAACGAATATTGCTCAAATTCTGTAGGCATTGATTCTTTATTCAAATGTTTAATTGGAATTAAATCTCCAATTTTTAAATTATCTGTTTTTTCTGGTTCAAAAACACTAAATTTTGATTCCGTTTTCTGTCCGTTGTTATCAAATTCATAAGTCAAAATTTGTGGATTATTTCCATTTATCGTTATGTTATCAATCCCTTTAATTCCAGTTAGAATTGCATTAGTTTTTATTCCATCAGATTGAATTTTTTCAGCGTTTTCAACAAATGGAAAACTATCTCCTAATGAATTCATCATTAAGCCCATCGGAAGAAAAAGAAGTAATGAAAATGCAATTCCTTGAAATGCAAAGAGTAGTAAAATTGGTCTGATTTTGGCTCTTTGCCAAATGGTTTTGAAGTTAATTTTTCTATTTGTCAATGTCGTTTTCTTTATGTTGTCTAACGATTTTGTATATAATTAGCGACATGTTCTAGCACCTAATTTAATAAATAAAAACCAAATAGAAAATTCACGAGGATTTTTATAAAGAAGCTAGAACTAGCAATAATTCATATATGCTGTTAGGCAACAGGTTTTATTTTCAGTTTATTTTCACTCGTGTTTTATTCCGTTTTCATTGGCGTACAAATCTCTATTAGAAATCCGTTATTATCTCTTAAATATCCAACTTTTTGTCCCCAAGGCTTTTCGGTTATTGGTTCAAATTCGGTTGCTCCAAAATTGATTGCGCTCTGAAAGTCCTTTTCAATATTTTCAGTCGTAAATACTAATTCTACTCCAAAAGGTTTTTGGGATTTTGATATTTTTTCAAATCCCCTTTTGAAGTTTGAGTTTCCTAATTCGATAGAAGCAAAAGCAATTGTAGTTTCTCCCGAAATCAATTCTCCATAATCACTTTCAGGTGTCAAAAATTTTCGGTTAAATCCAAACGCTTTTTCATAAAACTCAATTGTTTCGGACACACTCTCAACATAAAGTATTGTATAGGCGTATTTCATATTTTTAATTTTTATTTCTTATAATCTTTTTACTCGTTTTGCAGCTTGGTAAAGCGGCAGATTTCAAGGCGATTACTTTTAATTAAGTACTAAAGTTTAATTTGTAAAAATAACTTTAATTATATTACTAAACTTGCCATTTTGTAAAACTGCTGTTATCGCCCTTTCTGTCATTCGTGTTTTGGTTCGTTAAAGTCAAAATAATTGCCTTTTGTCTTGTCGAGTATTTCTGTTATGAGTTTAAAGTTTTGTTCTTTCGGTTTTAGATTTACATATTTGTCAACTATTGTTCTGTGCCTGTATATGATAAAAGTGTTCTCAACATTAGGATTTATTTTATTAAGGTTTGCTTCACTTTCGGTGTCGCTAAATGATGGAACAAAAGTCAAAGCAATCTTTTGAAGCTCTAATTCTTTACCTATCTTGTCTAACTCTGTATGACGTGTCTGCTTATTATAATTTTTCGAATTTCCATAAACAAAATATGCTTTAAGATACTTTTCTCTTACTACACTTTCGTTGTCTAATTGTTTAAGCCATTTTTTGATGTCGTCCCAATTTGGATTATCACCAACAAAATATACAATCCCGTGATAACGTCCATATTTACAAACGGGGCAAGTTCTTGTCCCTTTGTCGGGTCCATATGCGTGAAATGGTATAAATGAAGGCTGATCTTCACCTATGTTTAAACCCGATTGAATGTCTGTTCTATTTTTAGTAGGATAATCGGGAATATTTAATCCTAATACAATGTTGTGCTCTGCAATTTGAATTTTACTGTCCAAAACCACTCTTAACAATTCAGTTCCTGCTCTGTCAAGGTTACCATACTTTTTCTTATGTTTTAAATACAATGGATCATCATCAAAATAAAGATCAGCATAATACTCATTTGGAATGTCTGGTTCTTTTATAGATAAGTGAATGTGCTGCGGAATATTATCATTCGGATAAGCAGCTGGTCTTGAAGTTTTAATAGTGTAATTTCCATCTTTGTCAGACTTTACCCAACCTCGAAGTTTACCGTGTTCCTTTGCTTTTTTAGGTGTCTGGTTACTTGATGAATACAATCCTTTATCATCTGTATGCCAATAATAGATGATGACATCAGATGCAGGTGTTTTCCCATCAAGTTGAAAAACTTTACCTGTCAAAATAAGTTTTTGTTTGCCTTCAGTCCAACCTAAACTCGTGTGCTCGGGCAGTATTTGTTCGGGCATTTCAACATACATCAATTCACAACCTTCACAGCCACCTCCAATAATTTTTTTATTGTCTATCTCAGATACATTCTGATTTTGACTTTTAGCGTTTGTTTGTCCATTGCAACTTATAAATAGTATTAGAAGCAATAAGAATAGACCTATTTTATTCATTTGTTTCATTTTTTATCCTGTTTGCTTTATTTGCTCCTTACAAACCTAAACTATTCTTTTTAGTCTTGCAATACGTATTTATACGCACTAAAGGCTAAATGGTTTGCCAAAACATTTAGCCTTTAGTGTTTTTTTATTTGTTTTACAGTTTTTCGTAAAGGAGTGCTTTTTTGTAGTTTTCGATACAATTCTCATGAAATTACTGTTCGCATTTTATAAACAACAGTACCATATTAATAATATGCACCTCAAAATTTCTCAACTTTTAGGTGTTAGATTTTAAAGTAAATAAAAAAATATCTTTGCGGGATAGAAATACAAAAACCTAAATTTTGGACTTCAGCTCCGATTTTGGCAATACTTTCTTAATAGTTCAGGCTTTTTATATCATTATTCTTAGTCGCTTCACTTACTCTATAACCTAAAATTCCTGCTTTTATGTCTATAGAAATATACGAAAGCTAAAATCAATATTGCTAGTCCAATATTTATTATGGAAAACTTGGGATATAGATTTAGTGTTGGTTGATTGTATAGAAAATAATTGGCTAAAACCAAAATTGTCAAAACCCAGAATATGAATATCGTTTGTTTGTAATCAAGCAAACGGTATTTTTCGTTTTTCTTAATGTTTTTATTTACTCTTTTATAGGTCAATAGGATGTAAGTTGGAAAAATTATTCCAACCAGTACAGCTAAAAAAACGGTGAAATTCATATTATTTTTTTGAATTTTATCTTACTCATTAATATTTTGAAAATGCAGATTTAGAACTGGGTTTTATTTTTCTGATTAATCTTTCCATACAGGAATTTTAATATAACTATCATTGTGCCACTTTATTTCTAGTGGTTTTCCTGCGTCATTAATTGTTTCTTCTGATACAGGTTTACCTGAGCCATAATTGATTATTTCAAAAGGATGTTTATTGATATTGAGCAAAATTACAAGTTGGCTTCCTTTGTTTATTTTCTTACTCACGAAACGGGTATTATCAAATGGTATTTTTTCTTTCTTGTTTGGTCTTAATAACTGCCTTTTAGTATTATCTTTTGCAAAACTTGCTCTACCGACGTATCTTGTAAGGAAAAAGTATTTCCCATCTGGCATTAGTTCATATAATGCCATTGAAACGTCCATATCTCTTTTATTTATAGTAGCCCAAAGATTACCTGAAAATGAGCCATTAATCGTGAAGTCATTTTGAAAAGTTTCTGTTGTGAAAACCAACCCATTGCTTACATCGAGGGTATCAAAAATAATGCTTGGCGTATAATAATTATTTTGATTTTCTCTGTCTTTAAAGTCTATTGTTTGTTTTTGAAATCCTTTTTTCTTTGGCTTAGATGAAATTAGATTAGTTTTATCAAGGTAAAAAGTCAAAGTATCATTGTTAATTTTTTCAAGTTTTGAGCTATGTTTCCATTCGTTTGTTCCCATAACTTGATAATTCACTTTATCTTTCAACAGTTCAGGTTTTGGTTTATCTTTTAGTACATAATCAAGCCAATCGTAGGCTAAGTTCATCATATTAACATTAGCCACACTGTCAATTTCATAACCCATTAAGTTTTTTGCTGGTCTACGTTGTCCTCCCCAATGATCATAAGGTCCTATTACAAAATAATGATTTGCATTTTTATTATGTTTAGTATGTAGTTTGAAATACTGAATGGAACCGATTTGTGAACCGTCATAGTACCCTGTTGTTGATAATACAGGGATATTTATTTTAGCATATTCTGAAGGAGTTGGCACCATTGATTGCCAATAATTGTCATAAGCGGGATGCTTAAGCCATTTTTGAAATATAGGATTAGGTTGTCCGCCCAAAGTATCTAAACTGTTAAAAGAAGCTCCAGAATTGAACCAATCAAAAACCAGATCTCTACTGTATGGTTTATTCTTGTAAATGTTGTCATTTGCCCAACCTAAAATTCCTCCAAAAGGGACATTGTTTTCCATTGGTGCATCATATCCAGGCATTACTGCAACTTGTGGGACAATTGTTTTCAGTGCAGGGTGTAGTTTTTTAGCAGTAGCCCATTGTGAAAAACCGGTATAGCTTCCGCCAAACATTCCTACACTGCCATTGCACCACGATTGTTTGCTTATCCAGTCGATAATGTCGTAAATGTCAGTTCCTTCATGTTCATATGGAGCATAATCTTTCAGATTCGTCCGAATGCCTCTAGCATAAGCTACAATGCCTACATAGTCTTTGTCGGCCGAACGTTTTCCGAAAATATTATCTCCTGTTCCTTGATGATAAGTTGTATAAAACAAAATTGCGGGTAGTGGTTTTTTATTTGTCTTTTTACGAACGACTACTGCAGAAATATCTATACCGCTTTTTGTTGGAATTAAAACACTGTCTTGAATTACGTATATAGAGTCGTTTGATTTAAGTTGTTGTGCAAAAGTTGTTGTATAAAACAACAAACTAAACATTGTGATTATAATTCTCATAACTAAAATAATTTGTTATCTGTTGTTGTATTTGTTGGTCTTATTTGTAACTAGTTACAGTTTTATTCATTTTTGTTTGTGTAAAAGACATAAGTTGCTTTTGCAATATCTGCTATAATTTTATCATTACTATCAAAACATTCAGTATGTTGTGATTTAAGCGATTGTTCTAGCATAGGCTATAACATTGCTGTTTGTATTCTTTCAATTTGGTTGAGATGCCTGATTATGTGATTGACAAAAAATTGAAAAGTGTCTCCCAATTTTAGTTTGATTAGACTTGAGATGGAAGTTTGAATTTTCACCTTGTTCAGACTTACATTTCTTGATTGATTAAGTAAATCCAACAACTTGATTTGCTGTTTAATAAATTGGTCGATAACCGTTTTGTCTAGGTTAGCGTTTAATGGATTTTTATCTTTAAAGGTTTTCATTTTGTTTAGTTTTTCTTTAGGCAACATACTTTTTGCAAAGTAATTTCCTAAAATTCCACTTTTAAATTCAAATTCTGTTTTAGTAGTTGAATTTTTTATTTTGTTTTCTATTTGTGGCAAATAAAAATCGCCATATAAGTTCAAATGCTCTAAACATTCTAAAATACTCCAGGAATTTTCATTTTCTTTCCACGTTAAAGTCTGTAAATCATAGTTTTTTAGTTTTTCGGTTTGATTTATAATTTGTCTTGTCTGCTCTAAAAGCGATTCTATTAAATTTTTGGATTGCATAATTTTTAATTTTTAAGCAAAGTTCTAAAAAGTATTTTCTATAAATCTTGATTGAAGTCAAGATTTTTTTAGCCTGGACAAGGTTTCAGCACTCATTCTTAAATAATTAGCAATATGTTTGTTTGGAATTTCTTGAAAAAGTTGTGGGCTTCGCTTTAAAACTCTTTTATATCGTTCTTTTGGTGAGTTCGTTAAAATATCTATTTCTCGTTCCATTTGTTGAAGAACTAAATCTTCCAAAATTCGCATCCATAAATTTCTATTATTTTCTGTTTCTAAGAATTTTTGAATTTGCTGTTTGGTTACTACTTTTATAATGGTCTTTTTAATAGCTTGAATAAATAAATTGGAAGGTTTACCTGTGAGAAAAGAGTCTAAAGCAACGATTAAATTTTCTTTATATCCAAATCGAATAGTTTGTTCTTCATAATCGTCTAACACAAAAATTCTCAAGCTTCCGCTTTCTACATAATATATATTTGTATCAATACTACCTTTTACTTTCAGAAATTCGTTTCTGTCAAGGGTTATTGTCTTGTCTGAAAGCTCAACGATTTCTTTCATTTCTATCTGGATATGAGTTTTAGCATGCTTGTAATCAATATAGTCATTTGTAAAAAAACGTTCTTTTTAGCCTGACGGTCAATACATTGACACTTGTCGCAATTGCATAAATTTATAATAAAAGATTACAAGTACAAAACTCCTCATGGAATTTTCGGAGACTCGAGCACTACGTGCGAACTGGCCTAGCAATTCTAACAAACGGCTATTACTCAATGTTTTTTAATCCGATCTTGTTTTCAATCCAATCGTGGAAGTATATAATGATTCCAATTATGAAATGAAAACCAATTAATATTTGTCCTAATAATTCGGTTGACCCTTTCGAATACAAACCAAACAGACTAGAAACAATGTGATAAGTTGTTAATAAAAATAATGCAACGTTAGATTTCCGTGTTAAAATCATTGTAATCAAAATCAATTGAATAGTCAGACGAACAATTTGAGACGGAATTCTTTCACTACCAACTTTATTATAAACCAAAACCATTAAAATCAGTTCGACTATTAAAGTCAGAATTATTGCTGAAATCAAAACCATTCTTTCTTTCATTCAGTTTTATTTTTTATTCTCAAAGTTTTTATAATCTTTAAATCTAATTGATTTTAAATCTAAATCATGAAGCATTAGCGCTTCTACTAAAGAAAAGGGAGTTTATTTTAAGTCGTTTTTGTTAAAACTTTTTCATACGCTCTTCTTGGACTTCCTCTAAAATGTACTTCTCCACAATATACATAGCCTGATTTTTCAAAAATGGCAATCATGGCATTATTATCAAAGTTAGTATCGGCTTTTATACTGTAGATATTGTTTTCTAATGCAAATGTTTCTATGTGATTCATCATTATTTTGGCTAAGCCTTTGCCTAAATGATTTTTAGAAATGGCTACTCGGTGAAACACTATAAAATCAGTATTTGTTAACCACTTCCCTATTATTTTTTCATATTCGGGTTCGTCATTTAGTAATATTGCGGTGTAGCCAACGATTGTTTCATTATCTGTCAATATAAAACCAACTCCTTTTTCTATATCTTTTTGAATAACTTCTGGGTTTGGGTAACCATCTTGCCATTGGTTACTGTCCTCTTGTTTTCTTTTTTGTATGGCTTGCTGTAAAATTTCCCATATTTGAGGAATTTCGACAAGTGTTGCTCTTCTAAATTGATATTGATTCATCTTAACTAATTCTATTTTAAATCCAATTTTTCTTATGTTTCAAGGAAAGAATAAGGTTTCTGGCTTGTTATTTTTGTAAATAAATCATAAAAATACATTCTTTTTATAAATTTTTAACTTAATTGAGAAACAAATAAAAAACAATTATTTAACTAAATTTAAATAGTTTTTACACTTCTTGACTCTTTATTTTAAAACATTATTACTCATTGCTTTCTCTTTTTTATTATTCTTCGTTTTTTATTTTTATATATTATTCTATTTATTTTAAAATCAGCTCTTTCAATGCTTCTTTTTTATTAAAAAGGATTAATTTTGCCCTCCGAAATTCTGATATTAACTAAAATTTAACCCATGAAAAAAAATTATCTTTTATTCTTTACGCTATTTCTTATTGGTTGTAATCTTTATTCGCAAGAAATAATTTTAAAGAGAGGAAAAGTATTAGCCGATAGCAAAAGTGTTTTTAATTTTGATAAAAGAAAGTTAGGAAGTGAGATTTCTCTTTTTAAATTGGATACTACTATAGAAGTTATATTCATTGAAATAAATAATAATAATACTATTTCATTTTTAAATGATGATTATATAAGAATTGTGTTTCCAAAAAATGAGGTTACGATTGAATCTACATTGCTTATTAATAAAAATTTTAAGGAAATTATTGAATTGCTTTTCATTAATAAAGTAATTGATTTAGATGGAAATATTGATCCAGAGCATTTAGCTTCGTTTTCAAGATCGCACAATAATAGAAAAGTATAAATACAAAATTAAGGTTACTTAATTCATTTGAAAAAGCACTCTATAATTAATATTATAAGGTGCTTTTTCTTTTTTTATATTTTGTGATACTCATTCTTCTGAATGTTTTTTTTACTTATTTCTCAAATATTTTTTGATTTCTTTTTTTTAAAGTAAAAACATAATTTATTCTTATGTTAAAGTTTGAAATTGTCTTTGATTTTGACATTGATTTTTGATTTTACTTTTTGTACTTTAGCGAACCAATTAAAGAAAACAACTATAAAACCATAAACTATTCATGGATTTACAATTCAACAAAAACGAAGATCACAATAAATTACTCCTTTCTGATTTAAAACAACGTTTCGCACAGGTAAAACTAGGTGGTGGACAAAAACGCATTGATAAACTTCATACTGAAGGAAAAATGACGGCACGTGAACGTATTGATTATTTATTAGATGAAAAGGCAAAGAGTATTGAGATTGGAGCTTTTGTAGGTGATGGTATGTATGAAGAGCATGGTGGTTGTCCATCTGGTGGTGTAGTAGTAAAAATAGGCTACATACAAGGCAAGCAATGCATTGTAGTGGCAAATGATGCTACAGTAAAAGCAGGTGCTTGGTTTCCTATTACGGGAAAAAAGAATTTAAGAGCACAAGAAATTGCTATTGAAAACAGATTGCCTATTATTTATTTAGTGGATTCTGCTGGTGTATATTTACCTATGCAAGATGAAATTTTTCCAGACAAAGAGCATTTTGGGCGTATTTTTCGTAACAATGCGGTAATGAGTAGTATGGGAATTACGCAAATTGCAGCCGTAATGGGAAGTTGTGTTGCTGGTGGTGCTTATTTACCTATTATGAGTGATGAAGCTCTAATTGTGGATAAAACAGGTAGTATTTTCCTTGCGGGAAGCTATTTAGTGAAAGCAGCAATTGGCGAAAGTATTGACAATGAAACTCTTGGTGGAGCAACAACTCATTGTGAAATTTCAGGAGTTACCGATTTTAAGGCAAAAGATGATAAGGATGCTTTAGATAGAATTAAAAGTATTGTGGGAAAAATAGGTGATTTTGACAAAGCAGGATACAATCGTGTAAAAGCACAAAAACCGGCTTTAGAGCCTAAAGAGATTTATGGAATTCTTCCGAAAGCTCGAAACGAACAATATGATATGATGGACATTATCAATCGTTTAGTTGATAATTCTGAATTTGATGAATACAAAGCAGGTTATGGTCAAACTATTATTACGGGTTATGCTCGCATTGATGGTTGGGCTGTAGGAATTGTGGCTAACCAACGTAAAATTGTAAAAACTACAAGTGCTAAAACAAAACCAAGTGAAATGCAATTTGGTGGTGTTATTTATTCAGATTCTGCTGATAAAGCTACTCGTTTTATTGCTAATTGTAATCAGAAAAAAATTCCATTAGTTTTTTTACAAGATGTTACTGGGTTTATGGTAGGTAGTAAATCTGAACATGGAGGAATTATTAAAGATGGTGCCAAAATGGTAAATGCCGTTTCGAATTCGGTAGTACCAAAGTTTACTGTAATTGTTGGAAATTCTTATGGAGCAGGAAATTATGCTATGTGTGGAAAAGCTTATGATCCAAGGTTAATTTTTGCATGGCCTAGTGCAGAACTAGCTGTTATGGGTGGTGCTCAGGCTGCAAAAGTATTAATGCAAATTGAAGCTGCTTCTTTAAAAAAGCAAGGCAAAACAGTCGATGAAAAAGTAGAACAAGAATTGTTTGATAAAATAAAAGCTCGTTATGATGCTCAAGTTTCTCCTTATTACGCAGCGGCTCGCTTGTGGACAGATGCTGTAATTGATCCTTTAGATACTAGAACTTGGATTTCTATGGGAATTGAAGCTGCTAATCATGCGCCTATTGAAAAGCCATTTAATCTAGGTGTTATTCAAGTATAAATGATACATGAATACATATCACTTTATTTTAAAATTTAATAGTAGAGTTATTTTATTTGGGTGTTTTTTTATCTTTTTTCTAGTACATGGAGGAAAGAGATTGTTTATTGCAACACAAACTAAAATTTTTAATGAACTTGAGAAGATTACAGAATCCGATATTCAAATTTTTCATTTAAATATATTCATTACAATAGGCTCTATTTTAATAATTTCTAATTTACTTCTGATTGTATTTGAATATAAAAAAACAACTAAGTTTTGGAATAGTTTTTTGTCGTTTTTTATTGTATTTATGTTTTATACTTTTAGTACTGTTTTTTCATCTGGATTAGTAAATTCTTATCTTAATATAGTTGCTAGTTTCTTAACGGAAAATAAAAATATTGAATACTTAATTAATGGTATTATTTTAATACTGATTAGTTTATTTTTTCTTCATAAGACGATTAGAAGCTACAATAATATTGTTATTTAATTCGCTTATTTGTTAATTAAAACTCAAAAATTATGTGTTTCCTAAAAAATCTTATAATTTCGGCTTTATAGAACTTTAATTCCTGTTTTATGAGAAAAATAATACTATTAGCCTTAGGATTATTATTGATACAATGTACATCTGTTAAGAAACACAATGAAACTTTATATAAAGAAATAAAGGTAAAACAATTACACAAAGATGTTGATTATGCCTATAAAAAGTTGCAAAAAATGCAACCTAAGTTGTATCAATATATTAGTAAAGAAAAACTGGATTATAAGTTTGATAGTTTAAAGGCATCTATTACAAAACCTCTTACAAGCTATGATTTTTTTACAAAATTGAGTCCCGTTGTTTCAGAAGTAAGACAAGGTCATTTATTTACTTATCCAAAACTGAAACGCTATTCTAAAAAAGAACAGAAGAATCTTAAAAAACAAATTAGTTCTTTTAGTCAGTTTGAATTTGAAATTTTTGATAACAAATTATATGTTGTAGAAAATAAATCTAAAATAGACTCTATAAAAATAGGTGATGAATTGACTCAAATAAATAATGAGCCCGTACAAAATCTTATAAATGATGCTAAAACGTGGATTACTTCGGATGGCTATAATACTACTTTTCAAGATAAATTTATTGCGCAACGTTTAGGTACTTTTTTCACCTTTAAATATCAAATACAAGATAGTGTTGCTTTTCAATTTAATAATGATAAATCTTTCTGGATAAAAAGGATTAACAAAGACACTGTTTCTGATAAAACGAGTAAGAAGAAAAACGAAAAATTCACTAAAGTTCAAAGAGATAGCCTCATAAAGGTAAATAGACGATTAAGTAAATTAGGCTATAACAAAGACACTAAAAAATACAATAGAGAATTAACATTTACAGCAAAAGACAGTTGTACTGCTATTATGAAAATTAAAAGTTTCACAATAGGTAATTATAATAGTTTTTATAAAGAAAATTTTAATCTTTTAAAGAAAACAGGAACTAAAAATTTAATTATTGATATTAGAAATAATTTTGGTGGTAGAATTGACGAAATTAGTAGCTTATATAGCTATTTAGCTCCTGACTCTACATATACTTTTGTAAATGAATCTGAAGTTACCCGAAAAACAAGTCTATTGCAAACAGATTATTTCAAAGGTTCAAAACCAGTTTCTTTTATAGTTAAAGGGATTCTTTCTCCTTTCTTTTATAGTTATATGTTTTTCAAAGTACATAAAAAAGAAGATGGAAATTATTACTTTAATTCAAATGCAAAAGAAAAAAAATCAAGCGATTTAAGATTTAATGGGAATGTTTATGTATTAATAAATGGAGGTAGTTTCTCTGCATCTAGTATTTTGTCTACTAAGCTAAAAGCAAATAAAAGAGCTATCTTTGTAGGTGAAGAAACTGGTGGAGAATATAATGGAACTGTTGCTGGGTTTATGCCACAAATAACGCTGCCTAACTCTAAAGTAAAAATGCGTATTGGTTTAATGTATGTTAATGCTCAAGAAAAAACAGATATAATAGGTCATGGTATTTATCCTGATGTAACAATAATACCATCATTAAATGATAGGTTAAATAACAATGACCCAGAGTTAAATTATATACTAGAAGACATCAAAAACAAATCAAAATTAGAATTAGAAGAATGATACTTCCTCCCCATTTCATACCATTTCCAACTCAGATAGATAGTAACGATTTACCTAAAAAATTCACTTTCCCTTTTTATTATGAACCACACGCTTTAAGTGTTATTGCAGCGAAAGAGTTGCAAAATTATTTAGAAACGCAAACTAATTTCCAACATAATTTTGGATTAGATAAAAATCAAGAAGGATTAGTTATTGGTAAAATGTTTGGTGTTTTAGTTTGCCAAAACGAAAGTAAAAAACTGGGCTATTTATGGGCTTTTTCAGGAAAATTAGCTGAGAACAATCATCATGATTATTTTGTTCCTCCTGTTTTTGATATGTTACAACATGATGGCTTCTTCAAAAGAGAAGAGGAAGTTTTAAATGCTATTAATAGAAAAATTGAAGTATTAGAAAAAACGCCTAAATATATTGTAACAAAAAAGAAAGTCATTGCAACTAAGGAGAAAGCTTTAGAAGATATTTCAAATCAAAAAGAAAGGATTAAAAGATTAAAAACACTTAGAGATGAACGAAGAATTGAAGGAGAGAAAAATCTTGATTTTGAAAACTTTAAAATACTTCAAAAAGAACTAAGTAACGAAAGTAAAGAAGAAAGTATTCTGTTAAAAAAAATGACTAAATACTGGAATTATCAAACTGAAAATATAGAAAATGAACTTGCAAAGTTTACTTCAAAGATTAACAGTTTAAAAGAACTTAGAAAACAAAAATCAGGAGAATTACAACAACAATTATTTGATAGTTATTCTTTTTTTAATCAGGCAAAAGAACTAAAAAGTGTAGGTGAAATTTTTAATAATAATCCACCTGCTGGTGCTGGAGAATGTGCTGCACCAAAATTACTTCATTATGCTTTTCATCATAACTTGAGGCCTATAAGTATGGCCGAATTTTGGTGGGGACAGTCGCCTAAATCAGAAGTTAGAAAACATAAGCAATTTTATCCTGCTTGTAGAAGTAAATGTGAACCCATCTTAGCTCACATGCTTAAAGATATTCCTTTGGAAGATAATCCGTTTTTAGAAAATCCCGCAGAAGGAAAAGATATCTCGGTTGTTTTTGAAGATGATTTTTTAGCTGTTATAAATAAACCTGCTGAATTTTTATCTGTTCCTGGGAAAAATGTAAGTGATTCTGTTTATCAACGGGTAAAAGATTTATATCCAAATGCAACCGGACCATTAATCGTACATCGTTTAGATATGTCTACTTCTGGATTACTCTTAATTGCTAAATCGGAAGATATTTATAAAGATTTACAATCTCAATTTATTAAACGAACAATTAAAAAACGCTATGTAGCCATTTTAGAAAATATTGTTTCAAATGATGAAGGTTTTATTGATTTACCTTTACGAGTAGATTTAGACAATCGTCCAAATCAATTAGTTTGCTATGAGCATGGAAAACAAGCCCGAACTGAATATAAAGTAATCGAAAGAAAAGACGGAAAAACACGTATTCACTTCTTCCCTATTTCTGGTAGAACACATCAATTGAGAGTTCATGCATCCCATTCGTTAGGACTAAATTCTCCTATTGTTGGTGATGATTTATATGGAACTAAAGCTAATAGATTGCACCTTCATGCAGAAGAAATCACATTTAACCATCCTATTTTAAAAGAAAGGATGACAATAATAGCAAATGCTGAATTTTAAAAAAGTGAGTTTCGGATAATTGAAACCCACTTTTTTACTTAACTAAAATTATATTTTGGCTCTATTACTGCTTGTTCTGAAATTTTTCTACATTAACAATTTCAATGTTTTTTTCTCCTGTTCCAAAATCCCATTTTATTTGATCTCCTATTTTATTTCCAACTAAAGCTAATCCTACTTCACCTACAATTGACTCCGTATTATTTCTTCTTTTAGCTTTTGAGGGAGCTACAAAGGTAAACGTTTGCAATTCATTCGTATTAAGATCTTTAATAGTGACTCTGCAATCAATAGTAACTACATTATCGGGCAATTCTCTGCGTCTAATTTGTTTGGCACGTTTTAATTGTACTATTAATTGATCTTCTACAAATGGTGTTACTTTTTTTCTTCTTAGTAAATCTTTAATTAAGTCATAAATTCCTGTTGTCAATACAATATCTTGATTCATTATTTCTGTTTTTTTTACAAATGCTTTAATAAAACCTAAATAAATACCCAACTAAATTCAAAATTGAATTCAGCACAAAAGCATCAAAAAGCAAATGATTATTATTTATTTTGAGTAAGAAAATAGAATTTTCCCTGCCATGGGCTTGACAGGGATTATTTAATGAAGTCTTTAGAACTTTTTAAAAAAGAATCATCATGCAAATAATTCAAAGTGATAAAACTTCGAACTATACATATGGTAAAAAGATTAAACCGATTCATTTCAAATAAATAATTTCAAATTTAAAGCTATTTTATCCGATTAAAAAATATTTAACAATTCATTATTCTTTAATACCAAAGTAAAGTTGTACTAGTATCCTTTACCTCATAATTAAAATCTTATTTTATTTAAATTATAAAATTTTAAATCCAAACTCTTATATTTAAATTTTGAAAATAAAATATATGAAAACGATATTTAAAAATCTTGTTATTTTCATTTTGAGTCTAACATTTATTAAGTGTTCTTCTCAAAAAGAGAATGTAAATGAAAATTGGGGTGGAGGTATAGATTGTAATTATCCTGGTATTTCTCAAAATTTGAAAGGGCCTATTAAGAGAATAATACAATATAAGGTAATTAACAGAACAGGAAAATATGAAGAAAAAGTATATAAAAATTTTTTTTCATTTAGGGAACATGATCATGATTACATATTAGCTCAAGGAGTTCTTCAATATGATAAAAAGGGATTAATACCTGGAAGTTATGAAATGTATGGTAATGGTGAAAATAATATGGAATATGATTCTTTGGTGCCAAAGTTCTTAAAAAGTATTGATACTACAGTATCACCTTTTCCAGATAATTGGCTTAGAGACACCATAGGTATACAGGAAAAATATAATTATAAACCCAAATACAGTTATAAACATTATATGGGTGGGGATTTGTATAAATTGCAATTAAATAGATATAAAATTTATGAATGGGAGGAATTTGATCGAACCGATTTTGATGAATATGTGAATTGGTACATAATAGATGAGAAAGGAGGAAGAATAAAAGAGAATAGATTCTATATGTGTGATTCTATATACAGGCAAAAATGGGAGAAATTTCCTTTGCAACAAGAGAAAACGAAGTATAAAGATTTAAAAGAAGAAGATTGGGACGAAACAACGTTTTATAAATATGATGATAAAGATCGTATAATAGAATTAACCTATGCCATGGCTGAACAAAGTCTAAGATCCCAATCTTTTGATTATGTGAATTTAGGTATTTCTCGAGAACCTAAAGTTAATTTTAAGTACAACAATAATAATAGAGTAACAGAAGAAATAGTAAGTTGTATAGACCCAGAAGATGAAAGCAAAAGAATTGCAGTACAAACAAAGAAGTTTACCTATCACCCTACCAAAGGGTATTTAGAAAAGCAAGAAATTTTTATTGACAATAGATTTAAAGACGAATTGTATCGACGTTTTTTAAATGATACAACAATAATAACTTACAACGAGCACGAAGATATAACGAGTAAAAAATACAAGCATGAGTTTTTGCCTCCTCCTGGAAAAAGAGGTTTAGTATCCCATAATAATGATAAATATTACAAGTATGAATATGATAAGTATGGTAATTGGACAAAATGCTATATGTACTTAACTAATGATATAGATACACCTACAATAATTGCAACAAGAATTTTTGAATATTATAAAGATTAATTGTAACTCATGTTTACAATTAACAACTTATTATCAAAACGTACCAAATGAAAAAAACACTTTTACTAAGTATACTTGCACTTAGTTTGCAACAATTATCAGCACAAAACTTTACTCGTAGAGATTCATTACATGGAGGATTACGCTTTGAACGTAATTGTTTTGATGTGCAGCATTATGATTTGAATATTAAAATTAATCCAGATGAAAGAAGTATTGTTGGATATAATGATATTACTTTTAATGTAGTAGAACCTACTTCAAAAATTCAATTGGATTTATTTGATAATATGCATGTAGATTCTATTGTTTGGAATGATCAAAAACTAAAGTATGAACGTGATTACGATGCTGTTTTTATTAGTTTTCCAAAGGAATTAGCAAAAGATACTAATGATAAAGTGCGTTTTTATTATTCGGGAAAACCGAAAGTAGCAAAAAATGCTCCTTGGGATGGTGGTTTTGTATTTAAAAAAGATAGTAACGATAAGCATTTTGTAGCAGTAGCAGTTCAAGGAACAGGTGCTAGTTTGTGGTATCCTGTGAAAGATTCTCAAACAGACGAACCTAATAATGGTGCAACTATAAAAGTGGCCGTTCCGAACGGATTGATGAATGTTTCAAATGGACGTTTCAAAGGATCTGAAGATTTAAAAAATGGCTACACACGTTGGAATTGGGAAGTAAAAAATCCAATTAACAATTATACCATAACAGTAAATATTGCAGATTATGTTCATATTGAGGACAAAATGGATAATTTAGATTTAGATTATTATGTTTTAAGAGAAAATGAAGAAAAAGCTAAAAATCATTTTGATGCCGATGTTAAACCAATGATGGAATGTTTTCAAGCTAAATTTGGTCGTTATCCTTTTTGGGAAGATGGCTATAAATTAGTAGAAACTCCTTATTTAGGAATGGAACATCAAAGTGCTGTTGCTTATGGTAACAAATATAGAAAAGGATATTTAGGTAGAGATTTATCGGGAACTGGTGAAGGAATGAACTTTGACTTTATTATTATTCACGAAACAGGTCACGAATGGTTTGGTAATAGCGTTACAAGTAAAGATATTGCTGATATGTGGATTCATGAAAGTTTTACTACTTATAGCGAAACCGTATTTGTTGAATGCATGAAAGGATATGATGCTGCCATGAAATATATCAATGGTCAGTCTCAAAATGTGCAAAATGACAAACCTATAATTGGTCAATATGGTGTAAACAATGAAGGAAGTGGTGATATGTATTATAAAGGTGCTTTGCTTTTAAATACATTGCGACACGTAGTAAACAATGATGAAAAATGGTGGGATATTATTTTAAAATATTCAGAAACTTTTAGAAAACAAATTATTGATACTAAAACAGTTGTAGATTTTTTCAATAAAGAAACTGGTCGTAACTTAACTCCTATTTTTGAACAATATCTTCAATATACAACTATTCCAAAACTTGAATTTAAAAAGTATAAAAAGCGTTTTCAATATAGATGGATAACTAATGTACCTAACTTTGAAATGCCTGTAGATATTATGATTGAAGGTAAAAAAATGAGATTGGATGCTACTAATGAATGGCAAAAATCAAAAGAAGTAATTCCAAATCTTAATGATATAGAAGTTTTAACAAATCACTTTTTCATTAAAGTGAATCAATAAAAATTTAAAAGGAGCTAATTAGCTCCTTTTTGTTTTTCTAAACTTAATTTCCTGTTTATTTTCCCTGTTTTAGTTTCAACAAACTTTGGGATAAAATAAATAGCTTTGGGTTTTTCAAATTTATCCAATGCATCAAAAAATGAAAGTGGTAATTCTTTTTCTTCTGATTCTATGACTAATATAAGTTTTTGACCTAATTTTTCGTCTTTTTCACTACTAATAAAAAATCGATCTTTTATAGTGCCTTGCAACTTAGCTTCTATTTGTTCTGGAAATAGCTTCACTCCTCCACTATTAACCACATTATCAAATCGACCCAACCATTTGAATTCCTTTTCTGAAATAATTTCAACAATATCATTAGTTATTATTTCTTCTGTAATAATTTTTGGTGCTTCAATTAAAAGACAATTTCGAGCATCTACTTTAACTATTACATTAGGTAATGTTTTAAAATTTTCATCTCCAATTTTTCTAACTGCAATGTGTGTAATTGTTTCAGTCATTCCATATGTTTCATAAGCTTCTACATCTATTTTTTCTATCTTATGAATTAATGGTTTTGATAAAGCAGCTCCACCAATAATTAATTTCTTAATTGTATATAATTTCTGTAATGAATTTTCAACTTGTAGCGGAACCATTGCTACAAAATCATATTCTTTATTGACTAAAGCTAAAGGATTAGCGTCTACCAATGCAATATCAAGCTCTAATCCTAAAATTATGGCTCTTACAAGCATCATTTTCCCTGCAATATACTTTGCAGATAAGCACAGTAAAGCAGAATTTCCTGGTTCTAATTGGAAAAAATCTCCCGTAGCTAATGCTGATTGAATCATGGCTTGTTTTTCAAGCTTAATTATTTTTGGAACTCCTGTTGTACCTGATGTTTGAACTTCTAAAAATGAACTATCATCTAACCATTCTAATAGAAATTCACCTACATATCTTTCATTTTCATTTCCTTCTTTAATAAAACAATATGCTACTCTGCATAAATCATCATAACTAAAATGATATCCATTGAGTTTAAATCTATTATGTACGTTTTTATGCGTTACCATCATTTTTTATTCTTTCTATTAAATTTCAGCTCCTTTATTGATTTCTAATGGTCCTGTTAGTTTTTCTTTCCAATTTTTCCATTTATAAACTTTTGAAAACAATAATAACAACAAAGGAAAAACAATTAAAACAGGAAATATAATTTCGAATCCAGCAGATGGTTCGGATACATCTTTTAAAATAGAATGTGTTTGAAAAGCAGTCCAATCAGCAGTAACTAAAAGTGCTCCTACTAAATTATTAGCAGCATGAAAACCAAGAGCTAGTTCTAATCCTTCATCCATTATGGTTAAAATTCCTAAAAACAAACCTGTTCCAATATAATAAACCATGATTATTAAACCTATTTTCCCTACTTCTGGATTTGCAATATGCATAAGCCCAAATAATATTGAAGTAATTAATAATGGTACTAATCTACTTTTTGTGACCAATGCTAATCCTTGTAAAAAATTACCTCTAAACAAATATTCTTCAAAACTTGTTTGTAATGGAATTAAAATTATAGCTATTAAAAAAAATATTGCAAATTTTTGAGGATTAAAATTCCATACAAAATCTTCTGGTGTTGAGTAATAGGCTAATAAGGTCATTCCTATAGTAATTAAACTCCATAGTGAAAAAGAAAAAAAGATACGTTTCCAGTCTACTTTCGCTCTTGATGTTGTTAAACTTTTTATAGATTGCCCTTGAATAAACTTAACCCAAAACCAAATAGCAAATATCCCTACAGAAAGTGGTGCTATAAGCATTATAAAAGCACCATTAACTCCAACGGAGTTAATCATTTGTTGTAGTAATTCATTAGTATCTACTCCTTCACTTGCCACATAATTTGCTGCTATTAAACCAATAAAGGAAATAGGAAATATAAAATACAAAATAGGATTGGCAGTGAATTTTTTTACTTGTTCTAAGTACATATTTTTATTTTTTTTAATCAGTCAAATTTAAGAGTATTTTGTTACAAACAATAATATCATTTCCTTTGTATTAAAATTTATACTATTATGATAACAATTTACCACAATCCAAGATGTTCAAAATCGAGAGAAGGTTTATGCGAAATTGAATCTTTCAACAAGCCTTTTATATTAAGAAAATATATGGACGAGCCTTTCTCTAAAGAAGAATTGAAAGACGTAATAAAAAAATTAGGAATAAGACCTATTGAATTAGTAAGAGTAAAAGAAAAAATTTGGATTGATGACTATAAAGGGAAAGAACTTTCTGATGAGGCTATAATTGACGCTATGTTAAATCATCCTAAATTAATAGAAAGACCTATTGTTGTGAATGATAATAAAGCAGTTATAGCACGACCTTTAGAAATGATTAACAAAATTCTATAGTTTTTTTAACATACTATTGGGAAGTGTAGATTAAACCTAAACATAAATTTGCTGTCTTAAAGAAAAACATACAAATTTATCATGCTAAAGAATTACAAATTAACCGCCCTTTTCTTTTTACTCTCATTACCAATGATGGTTTTTTCTCAACAAAGACCAGATGCAAAAAGAATTAAAGTTTCTGGTAAAATTATTGAAAAAGGAACTACATTACCTTTAGAATACGCAACTGTTGTATTTCAGGATGTTAAAAACCCTGAAAAATTAAGCGGTGGTGTTACTGATTTAAATGGTGATTTTAACTTTGAAATACAATCTGGGACATATAATGTTCGATTTGAGTTTATTTCTTTCAAAACTGTTGAATTAAAAAATAAAACATATAATACTAATACCGATTTTGGTACTGTATATTTAGAAGCTGATATTGCTCAATTACAAGCTGTTGAAGTTATTGCGGAACGCTCTACTGTAGAAATAAAACTAGACAAAAGAGTTTATAATGTAGGAAAAGATATGATGGTAAAAGGTGGAACAGTTAGTGATGTTTTGGATAATGTTCCATCTGTTACAGTTGATCCAGAAGGAAATGTTGCTCTTAGAGGAAATGAAAATGTTAGAATCTTAATAGACGGAAAACCATCTGGTTTAGCTGGAATTAATATTGCAGATGCTTTAAAATTACTTCCAGCAGACTCTGTTGAAAAAGTAGAAGTTGTTACCAACCCATCTGCTCGTTATGATGCTGAAGGTAGTGGTGGAATTATAAACATTATTTTAAGAAAAGGAAAAGCACAAGGATTAAATGGTTCGTTTGTAGTTTCTGCTGGTGATCCTGAAAGCTATGGTGTAAGTTCAAGTTTAAACTATAGAAGTGATAAATTCAATTTATTTTCAAATACTGGTTATAATTATAGAACTTCTCTAGGGAATTCATTTAATAATTCTACTTACTTTGATAATGGTGTTATTCAAAACTATATTGATGAAAAAAGAAATAATGAACGTTTAAACAAAGGATATAATACAAACTTTGGAATAGAATTATTTATAAATAAATCAACTAGCTGGACAAATTCATTAACGATACAGAATAGTAGAGGAGAAAATCCAGATAATGTATTTTTCTATAATTTTGATGAATTAAGAAATCCTACTTATACTAGAAATCGTTTTAACGATCAAAGAAGTAAAGATTTAACTTTTGAATACGCTACAAATTTTACAAAAAACTTTAAAAAAGAAGATCACAAATTAACAATTGATATGTCGTTCTCTCAAAACAGAGAAAATGACAATTCTATAATTAATGATCAAGTTTTAAACGATCCTAGTTCATTATTTGTTGAAAGAACATTAAATCCTCAAACTCAACAACGCAATCTTTTTCAAGCTGATTATGTATTACCTATAGGAAAAGAATCTCGTTTTGAAGCAGGATATCGTGGTAGTTTTCAAAAAAACCTAACTGATTTCCAAATTGATTTATTAGACAATGGAAACTGGGTTAGAAATGATTTATATTCAAATCTATTAGAATATAACGAAAATGTAAATGCCTTCTATGTTCAATTTGGTTCAAAGATCAATAAATTCTCTTATTTCTTAGGATTACGTTTTGAAGATAGTAATATTGATGTAAACTCAATTTCGGTTAACGATTATAATACTAAAAAATATAATAATTTCTTCCCAACTGCTACTGTAAACTATGAATTTTCGGAAACAAGTAGTTTAAGTTTAAGCTATAGTAAAAGAATTAATAGACCAAGAGGTCGTTTCTTAAATCCTTTTTCAACTTATTCAAGTAGAATTAATATTTTTAGAGGAAATCCTGATTTAAATCCTGCTTATACAAATGCATTTGATTTAGGATATTTAAAAAGATGGAATAAAGTAACATTCAACACCTCTGTTTATGCTAATTTAACAGATGATTCGTTCCAATTCATCAGAAGAGAATCTGGATCAATCGTTGATGGTGTTCCCGTTATTGAAGCAACGCCCATTAACTTAGCAACAGAATTTAGATCTGGTTTTGAATTTAATGTAAATTATTCTCCATATAAATGGTGGAGATTAAATACTAATTTCAATCTTTATAGAAACGAAACAAAAGGAGATTATAGATATATAAATTCATTAAATGAAGAAATCGTTCAAAATTTCGATAATGTAGCATCAAGTTGGTTTGCAAGAGTTTCTTCTAAAATTACATTACCATACAAAATTGATTGGCAAACAAATGCAACCTATAGTGCACCAGAAAATAATGCACAAGGTAAAAGATTATCAATGACTAGTGTAAATTTAGCATTTAGCAAAGATGTTTTAAAAGACAAAGGAACAATTGCATTAAATGTTAGCGATTTATTTAATTCTAGAAAAAGACGTTCTGAAACTAATTTAGAAAATATAACTAGTTATTCAGAATTTCAATGGAGACAAAGACAAATTAATCTTTCTTTTACTTATAGATTTAATAAGCAGAAAAATGAAAGAGAAAATCAGAGAAGAGACGATAACGGTGGAGATGACTTCATGGGATAATATAAAAAAAAGGACTGCAAATGCAGTCCTTTTTTATTTTTAAACAAGAAAAATAATTATTATTTATTATTCTTGTCTTTCTTGCTGTTTTTTGGCTCTTTTCTCTTTGATTAATTCAACAATAGCACCACCTAACCAATAAGGTACAAACGACGCTAAAAAAATCATTAACCAAAACCCGATTGTTAAAATGGTTAAGAAAAGTAAAAAACCTAAATACTGATCAAATTCAAACATGTTTTCCGGAATTTATGAATTCATGCCAAAGATACTAGTATTTATTTTTTTTAGCAATATAATAACACTTTTTATTTCTTTAAAACCCTGATAAATTGTATTTTTCTTAAATAATAAAAAGTAGTATGAAATATAGAATTGAAAAAGACACATTAGGTGAAGTACGTGTTCCTGAAAATAAATTATGGGGTGCACAAACAGAGCGTTCAAGAAACAATTTTAAAATTGGAACAGAAGCATCAATGCCTTTTGAAATAATTAAAGCTTTTGCTTATTTGAAAAAAGCCGCAGCTTACACAAATACAGAATCAAAAGTACTTTCTACCGAAAAAAGAGATTTAATTACTCTAGTATGTGATGAAATAATAGAAGAACAATTAAACGACCATTTTCCTTTAGTTATTTGGCAAACAGGTTCTGGAACACAGTCTAACATGAATGTAAATGAAGTTATTGCTAATAGAGCGCAGCTTTTAATGAAGAAAGAAATTGGTACAGAACCCGTTTTAAAAGCCAATGATGACGTTAACAAATCGCAATCTTCAAATGATACTTTTCCAACTGCTATGCACATTTCTGCTTATATTATGCTTGTTGAAAAAACTATTCCTGCTATTGAAAATCTACTTAATACTTTTAAACATAAATCTGAAAGCTTCAAAGACATTGTTAAAATAGGAAGAACCCATTTAATGGATGCAACACCTTTAACCTTAGGTCAAGAATTTTCTGGATATACTCAATTATTAGCAAACGGTTTAAAAACCTTAAAAAACTCTTTATCAAGTCTGTCTGAATTAGCACTTGGAGGAACAGCTGTTGGAACAGGTTTAAATACACCTAAAGATTACGATACATTAGTAGCTCATTATATTTCAAAATTTACAGGTTATCCGTTTATAACTGCTCCAAATAAGTTTGAAGCTCTTTCTGCTCATAATGCAATCGTTGAAAGTCATTCCGCATTAAAACAACTAGCAATTTCCTTAAATAAAATAGCTAATGATATTAGAATGCTAGCTTCTGGTCCTCGTTCGGGAATTGGAGAATTATTACTTCCTGAAAATGAACCTGGCTCATCTATAATGCCTGGTAAGGTAAACCCAACACAATGTGAAGCTTTAACAATGGTTTGTGCTCAAGTAATGGGGAATGATGTAGCCATAACAATAGGTGCAACACAAGGACATTATGAATTAAATGTTTTTAAACCTATGATTATTGCTAATTTTCTTCAATCAGCACAATTATTAGGCGATGCTTGCAACTCTTTTAATGAGAATTGTGCTAAAGGAATAGAACCTAACAACAAACGAATTGATGAATTAGTTGCTAATTCATTAATGCTTGTTACAGCGTTAAATACTAAAATTGGATATTATAAAGCAGCCGAAATAGCACAAACAGCTCATAAAAACGGTACCACTTTAAAAAAAGAAGCAATTCGATTAGGCTATGTTACAGCAGAAGATTTTGATCTTTGGGTAAAACCTGAAAATATGATTTAACTTTTTTAAGATTACTAATTATATTCGTTTATACTTTATCTTCAATCTTTTATCTAAAAGTATTTTTAGATTTGGCTTAAACTACTTTTCTTTTTCATAGAATCTAAAACCATTTTTTCTTTTTAAAATAGTAAAGCATTAATAATACTAAAACAATCATTACTCCTAGAATAGTAAAATATCCGTATTGATATTCAAGTTCTGGCATATGTTTAAAATTCATTCCATATATACCTGCTATAAATGTAAGAGGTAAAAACACTGATGAAATAACGGTTAATGTTTTCATCACTTCATTCATTCTATGACTTTGAGCAGTATAGAAAAAATTGCTTGCACTATCTAAAGTTTTCATATCGTAATCAATTTGTTCCAAAAGTTCCAATGCCTTTTGGTGCAACCTACCAAAGAAAATATAATTCGCTGTTTCTATACAATCAAACTCATCATCATCTTTAATTGTTTTAATCGTAAATAACGCATCTCGCAAAGGAGTAATAGAACGTTTTAACAAATGAAAAATCTCCCTTAACTTCTCAATTTCTTCCATTATTTCTGGACTATCAGAAGTTTTTGAAGCTAATAAAAGAGATTCTATTTTATTTTCTTTGCTTTCTATAGTAATATAAAAATTTTCAATAATTGAATCGAGCATTAAATACAGTAAATAATCCACTTTCTTTTTACGAACAATTCCAGTGTTTCCTCTTAAACGTTCTCTTATATGCGTAAAAAAGTCACCTCTCTTTTCTTGAAAAGATACAATTAAATTATCCTGTAGTAAAAAACTAATTTGTTCAATCAATATAGTTCCTTCGTCATCATTTGGCAAGATAGATTTTACACTAAAAAACAAGGTATCATCTAACTCATCTAATCGAGTTCCTCTAGTAATATTTAAAATGTCTGAAACAATTAAACTATTTAGTTGAAGATATTCTGCCAATGATTTTATGATCTCTACATCATTTAAGCCATGAATATTAAGCCAATTATTTAATTCAAATTTCTTTTTTTCATTAAACTCTTTTACAGATATTTTTTCATATTCGTCAACCTCTTTTTCATTAAATACAAAAAGTTGCATTTCAGTTTGCTTATCCTTATAAACTCCTGTATATTCTAACGGTTGTGAATTTACTTTTCTTCCTTTTTTATATCTTAATTTTCTCAAGATTTATAGTTTTTAAGCATAAAGATAGGTGTTTTTAAAAATTGCTGCTTATTTTTGTGAAAATTTTATTTCATGCAAAAACTTTTTATCAACATAAAAGAACTTCTTCAAATAAGAACTAATCCAATAGACAAAGTATCGGGTGATGCAATGGCAATATTACCAAAAATTGATAATGCTTTTTTACTTATTAAAGATGATATCATTGAAGATTTTGGAACAATGGCTAACTGTCCGAAACTTGAAAACACTGAAGTTATTGATGCTACAGGAAAAGTAATTTTACCTACATGGGTTGACAGTCATACGCACATTGTTTATGCTGGAAATAGAATTCAAGAATTTGTAGATCGAATTAATGGATTATCGTATGAAGAAATTGCTAATCGTGGTGGTGGTATTTTAAATTCGGCTAAAAAATTAAATGAAACTTCTGAAGATGAGATTTATGAACAATCAAAACTCCGTTTAGAAGAAGTGATGCTACAAGGGACTGGAGCTGTTGAAATAAAATCGGGTTATGGTTTAACAATTGATGGCGAACTAAAAATGCTTCGTGTAATAAAACGATTAAAAGAGAATTATAGCCTTCCTATAAAAGCTACCTTTCTTGGTGCTCATGCTTTTCCTATTGAATATAAAGAAAATCATGCTGCTTATATTGATGTTATTATTAATGAAATGCTACCTAAAATTGCTGCTGAAAATTTAGCCGATTATATAGATGCTTTTCTAGAAACTGGATATTTTTCTGTAGATGAAACTGTTAAAATTATGGAAGCAGGAAGAAAATATGGTTTAATCCCAAAAATCCACGTAAATCAATTTACTGCAATTGAAGGAATAAAAGCTTGTGTAGAGCAAGGTGCCTTATCTGTAGATCATTTAGAAATTGTAACTGATGAAGATATTGAAGTACTAAAAAACAGTAATACTATGCCAGTTGCTTTACCTAGTTGTTCTTATTTTATTAGTATTCCTTATACACCTGCTAGAAAAATGATAAAAGCTGGTTTACCTTTAGCTCTTGCTACTGACTTTAATCCGGGTACTACTCCATCTGGAAACATGAACTTTGTTGTAGCAACAGCTTGTATCAAAATGAAGATGACTCCTGAAGAAGCTATTAATGCTGCAACAATAAATGGTGCTTATGCTATGGGAATTAGTAAAACTCATGGAAGTATTACTAAAGGAAAAAAAGCAAATATTATTGTCACAAAACCACTCACATCCTATTATCAATTACCTTATGAATTTGGAAATAACCTCATTGAAAAAGTAATGATTGATGGAGAGTTTATTTCATAAAAAATACCCCAAAAGTTTAATTAACTTTTGGGGTATTTTTATTTATTTAAAATCTTTTTACAATTCTTCTTTAAAAGTATCATGTTGATTAATATCTCCAGAATTGTAACCTTTCATAAACCACTTCATACGTTGCTCAGATGAACCATGAGTAAATGAATCTGGAACCACATGACCTTGCATTTTACTTTGAATAGCATCGTCTCCTACTGCATGAGCAGCGCTCAATGCTTCTTCAATATCACCTGCTTCTAAATACTTTTTATTATAATGTGCCCACAATCCTGCATAAAAATCGGCTTGAAGTTCTAAACAAACAGATAGTTTATTTGCTTCAACCTTACTTTTCCCTTGTTGTGCTTGTCTTACTTTTTGTGAAGTCCCAAGTAAAGTTTGAATATGATGCCCTACTTCATGAGCGATAACATAAGCAATTGCAAAGTCTCCTCCTTTTGCTCCAAAACGAGTACGAAGTTCTTCAAAAAAACGTAAATCCATATATACTTTATGATCTGCTGGACAATAAAATGGTCCTGATGCAGAACTAGCTCCTCCACAAGCTGTTTGAACAGCATCGGTAAATAATACCATTTTTGGTTTTTCATATTCACCTATTTGGTTATCTCTAAAAATTTTAGTCCAAATATCTTCTGTATCTGCTAAAACTGTAGCGGCAAACTGACCAAGCTCTTTTTCCTCTGTTGTTAATTCTCTCTGTTCTGTTTGCTGAGTAGTAGGTTGCTGATTCATTTGTTCTAAAACTGGAGCTACCATCTTACCTGTATCACCTCCAAAAATTTGTAACAAAAGGACAATTATACCTATAATTCCTCCACCTGCAACTACTTTCCCTTTTGAAGACATTCCTCTTCTATCTTCTACGTTATCACTTTGACGTCTGCCTTGCCATTTCATAAATAATCTATTTAAATTAAACCTCAGATGATCCTATTTGATCAATAATATTCTCTTCTTCTTCAATACCTATAATATTATCATACAATACAAAAGTCATTGCTGGCCAAAATGGTAGTGTAAAAAGAATCCCAATACATAAACCTATAAGTCCTAACATAATTACTACAATTGCAATAAGTAATGCTACAAAAATATGTATTGGTTGTTTTGCTACTAATTTAATACTTTTTTCAATAGCTTCACCAAAACTTTGATTTCCAAATATTACTATAGGAATAAATAATACTGTAAAAAGACTAAATATAATATGTACAATTATATTTATAAATGATAATGCTAAAAAATCAAATAGTCCTGTTAAGATAAGCGTTCCTAATGCAATTATAGCCGAACCTATTACGATATCCTTAAAATACTTTCCTTTGTAATAATCAAATATTGTACTAACATTAAGAGGTTCATTCCTTTTTGCTAAGAAACAGATTTTTATAAATCCTGCGTTTAACGGTGCTGTTAATGATGCAAAAACAACTGAAAGAATAAGGTTTCCAATTAAATATGTTGAATCGAGCTTCATTTCATTCATTTCAACTGCAAAGTCTGCAAAATCATTAATTCCATATATAAACAAAAATAAAAAACTATATAAAACAATCATTACAAAAATTAGTAAAAGATATCCTAATCCTGAAATAAGAAATGTTTTCTTATATATTTCAATACTTTGATCTATCACTTTACCCAAATCTAAGCTATATCCTTTCTCTAATTGCTCTTCAATTTTACTTTTCATCTATTTTTCTATTTTGAGCAAAAATAAAGGAAAAATAATATAAAATAAATTATTTACGAGAATTCAATTACTAAATAAGCTTCTTATAAATAAGAAACAGGTACTATCCTTATTAATAAATCACTATAAATCAACAGAAAAAGTAATTATCCTTTGAAAAAGGGGGATTTTCCCCTTGTTTCACTTTAAGGTTAGGAATACATTTGTCCCATATCAATTTAAAACCATTACTATTATGAAAAAAATGAATAACGTTTTAATTGCAGATGATCTTCAGACAATTGAAATTAAATCAAAAGAAGACAACATGAGTTACAGCAAACCTAAACAGTTAATCACGAATTCGTTTGCTAAAGAACTGAATAATAATCATACAGAAGCAATTGCAACTGCAAATAAAAATGCGAAGGATGACGCAAATGCTTTTTGGTATTCATTAGAAGAATTGGAAAATTACATCAATCATATTAAAACAGAAGGAATTGAAAAAGGCTATAAAATTGATGGCATCAGATTTTATATAGGTAAATATCCAAATAAAGAAGAATATAAGGAAAAAGCGGGAATGACTACAATATTTTTAAGTCCAACTGGATATAAAACAGAAGCGCAAAAAAGTAGTTTACTAAGTTATTCATCAAAAGAAGAATTAGGACAAAGCAGTGATGTTGATGAAATTAGTCCGCTAAATTATGGTTCAATGGGAAACCCTCCAAAAATGTCGTATCCTTCAAATTAAAAAATGTTAGAAAATATAAGATTTTATACTATTTATTTAGCTTTGTTATCTGGAATTATTGGTTTGTTTTTCTTTTACAAACTACCAAATAACAAAGCTAAATCTATTTTGGTTATGATATGGCTATCTGTTATAATTGAGTTTTTAGGAATCAATTTTAGCAAATGGACAGGCATAATCAATTATTTCATATTTAATTTTTACATTTTAATAAGCTTCATTTACTATATATACCTACTAAAATTATTAGTACATAAAATCATATATAAAGCAATTGCAAACCTATTCTTAGTTATTTATATTATTTTTTATGCTATCAATTTTATACTTATTCAAAATAATATTGATGAAACTTTTACCAATAGTTTTGCAATAGGTGTTCTTTTTGTTTTAATTCTATCTTGCTTATATTTAATTGAGATGTTTAATTCTGAAAAGATTTTAAATTTTAAAAAGTCAATTTATTTTTGGTTTATATTAGGTGTTTTACTTTTCCATCTTCCATATTTACCTTTTTTATTAGCACTTGATTGGTTTTTAATAGAAAGAGTAGAATCAATCTATAGTTTTGTAGTGTTTATTTTAAATTTTTTAATGCATAGTTGTTTTATAATAGGATTCATATGGACAGAGAAAAGGTACAATTATTAGTAATATCACTTAGTATTGTATTTTTTACTTTACTAATAATACTGTTTGCGCTATTTTTTTATTTTCAGAAAAAGAAAACACAATTTCTTATAGATAAAATGGAGTCTGAAATTCATTTTCAATCTGAATTAATTAAAACTAGAGTTGAAATAAAAGATCAAACATTATCAGAAATAAGTAAAGAATTACATGATAATATAGGTCAAATAATATCTGTTGCAATAATGCAAGTGAATTTGTATTTAAAAAATGAAGAGAAGGTTACAAAAGCAGATTTAAATGAATTAAAGAATGTCTTAGCCAAGTCATTAGATGAAATTCGAATATTATCGAGAATAATTAACAAAGACAATTTAATAAATACTAACTTTATAGAGTCTATAAAAAATGACTTTGATAGAATTAAAAAGTTAAAAAATATAGAATGTGTTTTTAATCACGATGAGACCTTTCCTAAAATTAATGTAGAGCATGAATTAATTCTATATCGTATTTTTCAGGAAGCAATCCATAATAGTTTAAAACATTCATTAAGTAAAAAAATAGAGATTGACGTTACTTGTGAAAAGAAAAAACTATTAATTAGATTAAAAGATTATGGTATTGGGTTTGATTTAAACAAGACAAGTAAAGGTTTAGGCTTAAACAATATAAAGTTTAGAGCTAAACTTATAGGAGCAACTGTTTCAATCGAATCTAATAATAATGGAACAATTTTACTTTTAGAATACCTTTTAAACAAGAAAAATGAAAACTAAAAATAAAGTAATAATTATTGACGATCATTTATTATTCTCACAATCTTTAAAATTTTTGATTAATAGTTTTGAAGACTTTATTGTTGTAAATAATTTTGAAAATGGAAAAGATTTTATTGATTCTGTAGTTGCAAATAAGATGAATTTGGATGAAATTGACATTATATTACTTGATGTTAATATGCCAATACTTGATGGACTAAAAACAATGGAATGGATTAAAATTAATCATGAAAGTTCAAAAGTAATTGCTCTTTCTGTAAATGATGATGAGGAAACCATTATAAAAATGATGAAAAATGGAGCTAAAGGATACTTACTAAAAGATACTTCTCCTCAAATATTTGAAGAAGCTCTAAATACTGTTTCAGATAAAGGTTTTTTCTTTACTGAATTAGTTTCTGGACTTCTTATTAATAGATTAGACAATAATAAAAATATAAGATTAGAACTGAAAGATAAAGAAATCATATTCATCAAACATGCTTGTACTGAAAAAACGTATAAAGAAATAGCTGATGAAATGTGTTTAAGCCCTAAAACTATTGATGGTTATAGAGAAAATCTATTTTCAAAATTAGAGATAAGAACTAGAATAGGTTTAGTTTTGTATGCAATAAAAAATAAGATTGTTAATATAGAATAGTCTATTGTTTTTTTACTTTAATTCCTACACCAAGTACATTGGGAAGGTAATCTCCGCTAAAATTATTCTTAATTTCAACTTTATATTTTCCTTTTTGCAATGCCATTTTTTCTTTGATTGTAAAATACAAATCGCAAATATCACCTGAACAATCTGCCAAATCTTTTCCATTTTCATCTTTTATTTTTAAATTAATAGGAGTAGATTCTTTCTTACCATCAGGATAAAAAATAATAACATTAAATGGAACCGATTGAAACTGGAAATCGTAAACATGACCAAGATGTAATATCAAATTTACTTTAGATTCGTTATTTTTAATTAAAAAATCAAATGATTTCACTTCTTTGGTCAACCATCTATTTTCTTTAAAATCAGAATAAAATTTACTATAAACTATATCCTTATCACAAGATAATAAGAAAAGAAAAACAAGAAAAAATAAATGTTTACAATATTTCATATTACAGAATTTAGTCCTATAAATATATAAAAAAAAGACCTGAAATAAGTTGACACAAAATTGACTTACTATGATTAATCTAGAAAAAAACGATATTAAAAGTAGAAGCACTGTTTTGGTATGGTCAAAAAAATTTGGTGACTTAAATTAGAGCAGACCTAATCTTCTTTTTACGTCGAAATCCATAGAAACTTCTTTAGATTTATTTATTAAATTTAGAATAGAGAAAAGTGTTTGAGGAAACTAACACGCACTCAGAATAAAACCCATACTTTGATTTAGACTTAAACACTTTAGCAGAAAGAAATGATGGGATTTTAAAGCATGAATTCTTGATTTACAAATACAAAAACACTCAAGAAATCAACACGTTAATTAAAGAATCTATTGAGTGTTACAATAATAAAAAACCACATTTAAGTTTAATGATGAAAATACCTAATTTTGTATATGAAAAAAACCAGTAGATAACATTTCACTGGTTTTAACTAATTTATTGTAAAATTGGTCAATCTATTTTAGAACGACTCATCATCAAAAAACATAGTTTTGTTGAGTTAACATTAAGTTTACTTTTTAATATTAACGAAACTAAATAGTAATGTTTTCTATATGAAATGATGATTTTTAATTAACCTGCTTACCCTGTTTTAGAAAGTAAGTTTGTAGGATAAACTATTAACATTTTATCCATGAAGTTAAAAATTACTTTTGTATTACTAATCTTTATTTCTCATTTAGTTAGTGCTCAACTTTCAAATGCTGGAGATATTGCATTTATAGGTTTTAATGCTGATGGAGATGATGATATTGCATTTGTTACTTTTAAAGATATTCCTGCAAATTCTACGATTATTTTTTGTGATTCTGAATGGAACGGAACTAGCTTTGGAACAGATGAAGGCGATTTTACTTGGTCTTCTGGAGCAAATAGTATTCCTGCTGGAACGGTTATAAGTATTAATAATATTAGTGCTTCTATTTCGCCTTCTATAGGATCTATTACAGTTAATAATGCTGGTGGAATCTCTGCTACAGCAGATGCTATGTTTGCCTTTTTAGGTACTTCTCCAAGAACGGTAACTACACTGTTAGCTGCTATATCTAATTCATCAACTGGTTTTGGTGATTTAACAAATTCTGGATTAACAATTGGTTCAACAGCTATTTTATTACCTGAAGGAACTGATATAGCGAATTATAATGGTCCAAGAACTGGACTTGCAATGCATGACTATCTAACAGCTATAAATACGATGTCTAATTGGCAAACAGAAAATACAGGTGCTAATGATAGTAATAATGGCACAATTCCCGATTTGCCTTTTAATTCAACAACATTTAATTCAACTGCTTCAGATATATCTTTTTCTACGGAGTTTTCAATTATAGATGAAAGTAATGCTGGTGTTGATGTTGTTATTACATTAACGAATCCGTCAACTGGAACAACTGCTGTAGATGTAATGGTTTCAACAGTATTAGGAACAGCTGCAAATGGTTCTCAATATGCATTTACAAATGAAACGGTTTCTTTTCCTGTAAATTCAACACAACAAACAATTACAATTCCGATAACAAATGACGCTTCTTTTAATGGAGATTCTTATTTTGTCCTAGAGTTAGCAAATGCTGTTGATGGAACTATATCTGGTATTTCTCAAAAAACTATCTATATTTTAGATGATGAAGAGTCTGTTCCTTCTACTTCTACTTCTTTAGATATTAACTACTTATCAAGTTATTTAGTTGATGCGACTGGTTCGGCTGAAATTGTTGCTCATGATCCTGTTTCTCAACGATTATTTGTGATGAATTCTACTGCTTCTAAAATTGAGGTTTTAGATTTTTCAAATGTTTCTGCTATTACGTCTATTCAATCAATCGATTTATCAAGTTATGGAATTGGTGGAACTAGTGTTGCAGTAAAAAACGGTATTGTTGCTGCAACTGTTGAAAGTGTCAATTTTGCCAATGGAAAAGTGATTTTCATGGACATTAATGGAACTATTGGTTCTGTAGTAGAAGTGGGTGTTTTACCTGATATGATTACTTTTTCTCCTGATGGGACAAAGGTTTTAACAGCTAATGAAGGACAACCAAATGATGATTATACAATAGATCCAGAAGGAAGTATTTCGATTATTGATATTTCTTCTGGATTCAATGCTATCCAACAATCTAATGTAACGACATTGAATTTTAATGCTTTTGATAGTCAATTAGCTTCTTTAAAAACAGCAGGTGTTAGAATTTATGGTGTTAATGCTTCTGTTTCAAAAGATGTAGAACCTGAATATATTACTATTGCTGATGATGGTTTAACTGCTTGGGTTACTTTACAAGAAAACAATGCTTTGGCTATTATAAATTTAGTAACAAATGAAATTACTGATATCATTCCTCTCGGATTAAAAGATCATGCTATTTCTGGTAATGAATTAGACACTTCCGATCAATTTGGTACTATTTTTATGAGTAACTGGCCAATAAAAGGTATGTATATGCCTGATGCTATTGCAAATTATACTGTAAATGGTACAACGTATTTAGTAACAGCTAATGAAGGTGATTCTAGAGATTATAATGGCTTATCTGAAGAAACAAGAATAAATAGTAATAGTTATGTTTTAGATGATACTGTTTTTCCTGATGCTTCTTTTTATAAAAACAATAAAAATTTAGGTCGATTAACCGTTACTAATGCTACTGGCGATACAGATGGAGATGGTGACTTTGATGAGATTCATGTTTTTGGAACGCGTTCTTTTAGTATTTGGAATGCTTCAACAGGTGCATTAGTCTATGATAGTGGTTCTGATTTTGAAAAAATTACGGCTGCTGATCCTGTTTTTGGTTCTTTTTTCAATGCTAGTAATGATAATAATAACTTGAAAAATAGAAGTGATAATAAAGGTCCTGAACCAGAAGGAATCACAGTTGCTGAAATTAATGGAGCTACTTATGCATTCATCACTTTAGAAAGAATTGGCGGACTTATGACGTATGATATTACAAATCCAATGGCTCCAACATTTGTTTCATACAAAAATAGTAGAAGTACAACTGGTGTTGGTGGTGATCTAGGTCCGGAAGGAATTATTTACATTACTCCTGAAAACAGTCCAAACACTAAAGGATTAGTAATAATGGCAAATGAAGTGAGTGCTACTCTTAGTATTTATGAAATAACAAATGATGTTTTATCTAATCCATCATTTAGTCAAGAAAAAGGTTTTGTAGCTTATCCAAATCCTGTAAAAAATGGAATACTTCATTTTAACCAAACTGTTACTGTAGGTGTATTTGATAGTTTAGGAAGAAAAATAACTGAAAAAGAGAATACAAAATTATTAGAAATGAATTATCCAAAAGGGATATATTTCATTAAAACAAAAGAAGGAATCAGTCAAAAAGTAGTTGTTGAATAATAAAATGTGTTATTGTTGATTCCAAAAAGACCTTCCAATTTGGAAGGTCTTTTGATTTTACATAAAATTATACATAAATAAAATCAACAATATAAATCTTTAAATTTTTAATTATCAATAGGTTTAAATTGAACTCGTTAGGTATAATTGCTTTTTTAGCCTAAAAGACATCTCCTGAACTGACATTTCTAATAATTACACCTAACAGCTTATAATTAATACCTTTGGGGTTATAATTAATAGCTTTTAGGTTATATTTAATAGCTCTGAGATTATAATTAATATCTCTGAGGTTATATTTAATAGCTCTAAAATTATATTTAATACCTCTGAGGTTATATTTAATAGCTCTAAAATTATATTTAATACCTCTGAGATTATATTTAATAGCTTTTAGGTTATAACTAATATAGTTTAGCTATTAATCAAATAAAAAACCTTCCATTTCTGGAAGGTCTTTACTCTATTTTTTGTTCTATTTTCTACAAACTACATATTTCGTCTATACTGTCCTCCTACTTCAAATAATCCTGAAGTAATTTGACCTAGCGTACAGTATTTAGTAGCATCCATTAATAATTCAAAAATATTTTGATTTTTAATAGCTGCTTCTTGCAATAAGTTAATTTGTTCTTTTACTTTATCGGCATTTCCTTTGTGAAGATTTTCTAATGTTTTTATTTGGAACAACTTTTCTTCTTCTGTTGCACGAATTACTTCTGCTGGAATAACTGTTGGTGAACCTTTAGAACTTAAGAAAGTATTCACACCAATGATTGGGAATTCACCTGTATGCTTCAACGTCTCATAATACAATGATTCTTCTTGAATTTTACTTCTTTGATACATGGTTTCCATTGCTCCAAGAACGCCTCCTCTTTCTGTAATTCTGTCAAATTCTGTTAAAACTGCTTCTTCTACTAAATCGGTTAATTCTTCAATAATAAATGAACCTTGAATTGGGTTTTCGTTTTTCGCTAATCCTAATTCTTTATTGATAATCAACTGAATTGCCATTGCTCTACGTACCGATTCTTCTGTTGGTGTTGTAATTGCTTCGTCATACGCATTTGTATGTAAAGAATTACAGTTATCGTAAATGGCATATAAAGCTTGTAATGTTGTACGAATATCATTAAAGTCAATTTCTTGTGCATGTAAAGAACGTCCTGATGTTTGAATATGGTATTTCAACATTTGCGCTCTTTCATTGGCTCCATATTTTAATTTTAAGGCTTTTGCCCAAATTTTACGTGCTACACGACCAATTACTGCATATTCTGGATCAATTCCGTTTGAGAAAAAGAACGATAAATTAGGCCCGAAATCGTTGATGTTCATTCCTCTACTTAAGTAATATTCCACGTAAGTGAAACCATTTGCTAAAGTAAAAGCCAATTGTGTAATAGGGTTTGCTCCTGCTTCTGCAATGTGATATCCTGAAATGGAAACCGAATAGAAATTACGAACATTTTCTTTAATAAAATATTCTTGAACATCTCCCATTAAACGCAAAGCAAATTCAGTAGAAAAAATACAAGTATTTTGCGCTTGATCTTCTTTTAGAATATCGGCCTGAACTGTTCCACGAACTTGTGCTAATGTTTTTATTTTAATATCATTATATACATCAGCTGGTAATACTTGATCACCTGTAACGCCTAACAACATTAATCCTAAACCATCGTTCCCTTCTGGTAAAGCTCCGTTATAGGTTGGTCTTTCTGTACCTTTTGCTGCATAGATTGCTTTGATTTTTGCTTCAACCTCAGCTTCTAATTCATTTTCTTTAATATATTTTTCACAGTTTTGATCAATTGCAGCATTCATAAAGAAACCAAGCAACATAGGTGCTGGTCCATTAATCGTCATGGAAACCGAAGTGGCTGGATGACTTAAATCGAAACCAGAATATAATTTCTTAGCATCATCTAAACAGCAGATTGAAACTCCTGCATTTCCAATTTTACCATAGATATCGGGTCTATGATCTGGATCGTTTCCGTATAAGGTAACAGAATCAAATGCTGTTGATAAACGTTTTGCTGGCATTCCTAATGAAACATAGTGAAAACGTCTGTTTGTTCTTTCTGGACCTCCTTCTCCTGCAAACATACGTGTTGGATCTTCTCCTTCACGCTTAAATGGATACAATCCTGATGCAAAAGGGAATTCTCCTGGTACATTTTCTTGTAAATTCCAACGTAAAATATCACCCCAAGCTTGATACTTTGGTAAGGCAATTTTAGGAATTTGTGAATGTGAAAGTGATTCTGTATGGGTTTGAATTTTTATCTCCTTATCACGAACTTTAAAGCTGTAAATTGGATTCTTGTATTTGTTTACTTTTTCGTCCCAAGTTTGAATGATTAACCAATTGAATGGATCTAAGTTCATTTTTACTCGGTCAAATTCTTTTACTAATAATGAAACGAATTCTTTGTTTGAATCATTAATTTGCAAGGATTCTTCAATGATTCCAGCTTTATCAATTTGAGGAAAGTTTCCTTGAACTGATTCAATTGTTTTGAAAATTCCGTATAATTTTTGAGCAACTTCAACTTGCGTTAAAACGGTTTCGTCATATTTACGATTGTTTTCTGCAATTTCAGATAAGTAACGTGTTCTATGAGGTGGAATCACAAAGATTTTTTCACTCATTTCACGTGTAATTTCAAATGTAGACTTTAAATCTGATTCTGTTTTTTCTACAATTTTGTCCATTATAGATTTGTACAACGTATTCATTCCTGGATCGTTGAATTGCGAAGCAATAGTTCCGAAAACAGGCATTTCATCTGGATTTACATCCCAAAGATTGTGATTGCGTTGGTATTGTTTTTTCACATCGCGAATAGCATCTAAAGCTCCTCGTTTGTCAAATTTGTTTAACGCTACTAAATCGGCAAAATCTAACATGTCGATTTTCTCTAATTGCGTTGCTGCACCAAATTCTGGTGTCATTACATATAAAGAAACATCAGAATGATCCATAATTTCAGTATCCGATTGACCAATTCCAGAAGTTTCTAATACAATTAAATCATATTTAGCTGCTTTTAATACTTGAATGGCTTCCGCTACATATTTTGATAAAGCTAAGTTAGATTGACGTGTAGCCAACGAACGCATGTACACTCTAGAGTTGTTAATGGCATTCATACGAATTCTATCTCCTAAAAGTGCTCCTCCTGTTTTACGTTTTGAAGGATCGACTGAAATTAATCCGATTGTTTTCTCTGGAAAATCGATTAAAAAACGACGTACTAATTCATCTACTAAAGATGATTTTCCTGCTCCACCTGTTCCTGTGATTCCAAGAACTGGTATTTTAGAGGTTTCGTTTTCTTTGTGTATTTTATCTAGTGTTTCTTTTGCTATTTCTGGGAAATTTTCGGCTGCTGAAATAACACGTGCAATTTCTCTTGGATTTTTATTTTCTAAATGATTTGCTTCTCCATTTAATACATTTCCAATAGGAAAATCAGAACGTTTTACTAAATCATTAATCATTCCTTGAAGTCCCATTGCACGGCCATCATCTGGAGAATATACTTTTTCTATTCCATAAGCATGTAGTTCTTCAATTTCTACAGGAAGAATTACTCCTCCACCACCTGCGAATATTTTAATATGGCTTGCTCCTTTTTCGTTAAGCAAATCAAACATATATTTTAAATATTCTGTATGCCCTCCTTGATAAGAAGTCATTGCAATGGCATTCGCATCTTCTTGAATTGCTGTATTTACTACTTCTTCTACGCTTCTATCGTGTCCTAGATGAATTACTTCACAACCAGTAGATTGAATAATTCTTCTCATTATATTAATAGCTGCATCATGTCCGTCAAAGAGAGAAGCGGCAGTAACAATTCTTACTTTATTATTAGGAATATAAGGTTGTTGTTGTTCCATTTCTAATTATATATCAAATTATGTAGCGCAATTTACGAATTTAATAAATTTTCAACACGTTTATTTTGTAGATTTTATCTGTTTTTAAAAAAAGGCATTATCTTTGATCTCTTAGAAAGAAATATTAAAATATTATGAAGAAAATTGTATTGAGCGTTTTTGCTTTCACATTATTTAGTTGTGCTGAATTACAACAAGTTGTTGACCAATTACCTCAAGGTACTCCTGGATTAAGTCAATTAGATATTGCTAATGGATTGAAGGAAGCTTTGGACAAAGGAATTGATAAACAAGTATCTAAATTAACAGCTACTGATGGTTTTTTTAAAAATGAAGCGGTTAAAATATTACTTCCTGAGGAATTAAAAAAGGTAGATAAAGGATTGCGTGACATTGGTTTATCTAGCCTAGCAGATGAAGGATTAAAGGTTATTAATAGAGCTGCTGAAGATGCTGTAAAAGAAGCTACTCCTATTTTTGTTGACGCTGTAAAACAAATGACTTTTAATGATGCTAAAAATATTTTAATGGGTGATAATTCTGCGGCAACTAGTTATTTACAAAATTCTACTTCTACTGCTTTGTACGGAAAGTTTAATCCGGTGATTAAAAATTCGTTTGCTAAAGTAGGTGCTGATAAGGTGTGGACTAATATTATTACAAAGTATAATAGTATTCCTTTTGTAAGTAAAGTGAATCCTGATATTACAGATTATACTACTAATAAAGCAATGGAAGGTGTTTTTAAAATGATTGCTGTTGAAGAACAAAATATTAGAACTAATTTTAGCTCAAGAAGCTCTGATTTATTAAAGAAGGTTTTTGCTTTACAGGATAAAAAATAATAACGTTAAAAACTTTAATATACTATAACATATATATAACAAATTGTTAACATGAGTTAGCTTAAAATAGTCGGATATTTGTACTGTTAATATATCATATATTTGGATTAAGGTTAGTTAAAAAAATTACCACGTCTTTAGGACGTGGTTTTTTTATGTGATAAATCTTCTAATGACTATTATTTTATCTTATTTTACTATGTAGTAATTTAAAATAATCAAATGCTTTTACTAGTCTACTTCCATACCAAGAGAACATTTCTCCATCTACAAAAATAGTTTTAGCATGATGACTGAATCTACCTATTTCAAAAGCGTGTTCGTCTTTAAACGGAAATGGTTCTGAAGATAATAGTACATAATCTGGATCACCTTCTAATCTCATTTTTTTCAATTCTATTTCTGGGTAGCGACCTTCTTTATCTTCGTATATATTTTTAAAATGATTTATTCTTAACAATTCATTAATAAAGTTATTATTTCCTGCTACCATATAGGGATTTGCCCAAATGAAATAAGCTGCTTTTTTTAATGGTATATCTTTTATGAAGTTTTTAAAATCGTTGTGCGCAAAATTAATTTTATCAATCCATTTTTGAGCGTTGGTTCTTTTATTGAAAATTTCTCCAAAATCTTGAATCATTTTGTTATTGTCTTCAATAGTGTAAATATCTGTAACCCAAACTGGACAAATTTTACTTAATTCTTCAACTATTTCTTTTGTATTTTCTTCTTTATTGGCAATTATGATATCGGGTTGAAGTTCTTTTATTTTGTCAAAATTTACTTTTTTAGTTCCTCCTATTCTTTTTTTAGTCGATTTTAAATAATAAGGATGAATACAAAATTTTGTAATTCCTACAATTGATTCTTCTAATCCTAAATCAACCAATAGTTCTGTTTGTGAAGGAACTAATGAAATAATTCGTTTTGGTGTTGCTTCAAAAGTATGATTTACGCCAAGTTGATCTATTAATTGTCTCATTTTTTAATTAATTTTTATCTAAAAACTTAGCTATTCTTTTGTTATTAGTTAAGAACAAGTATCCTAAAACAATACTTAATCCGTCTGTTATTAGTGCCAAATAATCAATTTCATTATTGGCTATAACATAGGTACTAACTTCTTTTTTAAATATATTAAGAATACTAAATAAAAAGCTTGGTAATGAGTTAGCAATCAATAATAGTGAAATCATTGAAACAGAAATCAAAATAATTGAATATGAATTTAAATTACCAAATATAATTTTATCATCATCAAAATTCTTATCTAACTTTAATATTTTAATGATTAAATCTGTATTAAAAACAGAGAATAAAAACAAAGCTATAATCAATAATAAACTACCTAGAACCATTAAAAAATAGGATAAATCAAAACCATACAAATAAGTAGAAAATACTTGAGGTACAAAATAAAACAAAACAGTTACTAAATTATATAATCCGAAAACCTTGATTAATAATCTAAAGAAATCTTTTTTTGTCATTCTTTTATTGGGTTAGGATTTGCTCCATTTCGTTTTGCAATTTCAGTGCTTCTATTCTGGCTTTCTGAGCAAAATCAACACCATTTGAAGCATATATAATTCCTCTTGAAGAATTGATAAGTAATCCTATGTTTTTGTTCATTCCATATTTACAAACTTCTGATAAACTTCCTCCTTGTGCTCCTACTCCTGGAACTAAAAGAAAACTATCTGGTACAATTTTTCTAATTTCAGTAAAATATTCTGCTTTGGTAGCTCCTACAACATACATTAAATTTTCAGAATTTTTCCATGTTTTTGATGTTTCTAAAACGGTTTTATATAATTCTTTAGTTTCTCCATGGATTCCTTCTGTTTGAAGAGTTTGAAAATCAAAAGCGCCTTCATTTGATGTTAATGCTAACATAATAGTATGTTTTCCTTCAAATGCTAAAAATGGTTCTACAGAATCTTTTCCCATATAAGGTGCAACTGTAACCGAATCAAAATCTAGGTCTTCAAAAAATGCTTTTGCATACATTGATGAAGTGTTTCCTATATCGCCACGTTTTGCATCGGCAATTGTAAATATTTCAGGATGTTTTTCATTAATATATTCAATTGTTTTTTGAAGTGATTTCCATCCTTTTATTCCATACGCTTCATAAAATGCTGTATTGGGTTTATAAGATACACACAAGTCGTGTGTGGCATCAATAATGGATTTATTAAATTCAAAAATAGGATCTTCTGTTTCTAAAAGGTGTTGCGGAATTTTATTCAGATCAACATCAAGTCCAATACATAAAAACGATTTTTTAGACTCAATTTGGTTAATTAGTTGTTGTGTTGTCATTGTTTTTGCTTTACAAAGTGCAAAGTTACAAAGTTTAAACGTCTTAACTAAATATTGTATAAATATCTATTGAAATTTTGTAACATGTTTTGTTCTTGCTTGCAATACATTTGAATTATAAAAGCCTTAGATTATGAAAACAATATGTATTATTCAAAACACTTTTATTTCTGCTTTCAAATTATTCATATCGACTTGTACTAATGACTTAGTTGTACATGCGAAACAGGTAAATTATTTTGAAATGTTTCTTATTGCTTTTGCAATTGAATTAAAAACTAGTGTAAGTTCTAATTTAAATTATAGTGTATCATTCCTTAAAATTTTACAATGAGTTAAAAATTGGAAATATTTCATTTCTATATTTATACTTTTTTTCATTTAATAATTGATATAAATTAAAACTAAGATGAAATAAAAGAGAAATATTACGTTTTTAATTCAATTAAACGAACTAGAGTATTAGTAACAATTCATTATCTTTACCATTAAACACTCATTTATGAAACTTTTTTTAAAAATTGACACTACTTTTTTAGCTAAAAAAATTCTAGAAGAAAAACTTAATACGTTTAATATTAAATATACTTTAGTTAACTTAAATGAAGTTCTTTTTTTAGAAAATATTTCATCTGAAAAATATGATGCTATCTCTTTAATTTTAAAGGAATATGGTTTTGAAATTATTGAAAATCAAAAAAATATAATTGTTCAAAAGATTAAAGATGCTATTGTTGAAATGATTTTTAATGAAGAAGTTCCTAATGTAAAAAGTTCAGTGTATTTAGCCGAGAAATTAGATCATAGCTATGGTTATTTATCAAATTTGTTTTCTGAAATAACTTATACTTCTATTGAAAATTTTATTATCATTCAAAAAATAGAATATGCAAAACAGCTAATTACAAATAATAATTTAACTTTGACTGAAATCGCTTTTAAATTAAACTATTCTAGTGTTGCACATTTAAGTACACAATTTAAAAACACTACTGGAATAACTCCGTCAGCGTTTCAAAGAATTATAACAAAACGACGCGAAATTACAACTCAAAACATTAATTAATTCCATTATTTTATATGCAAAAAGATTTTATTCTAATAACATTAGCCGATGATGATGAAGATGATAGACTGTTTTTTACTGATGCTTTCGATGAATTAAAAATTAATACTGTTGTTAACACAGTAAATAATGGTGTACAATTGATGGATTTTCTTAATAATCCTGAAAGTGTTTTGCCAAATATCATTTTTCTCGATTTAAATATGCCTATAAAATCTGGTATTGATTGTTTAAAAGAAATTAAACAAAATGATAGGTTTAAAGATATTGCCATTGCTATTTATTCTACTTCTTCTTCTGATGAAGATGTGGAAAATACTTTTGTATTAGGCGCAAATATTTATATTAAGAAACCAAGCGATTTTAATACTTTAAAGAAGGTTTTAAATGAAGTTGTAACATTGAATTGGCAATATCACACATCTGGATTAAATAAAGAAAATTTTTTATTACGAATATTATAATGTTCCAATCAAAATTCTTCAAATCAATCGCTTTTATTAGAGCTGTTTTTCTAATTGCTCTATTTATTCTAATTCTTTTAGCTTCTATTACGTATAGACATATTAAAGATTTAGACAAAACCAGTGCTGTTTTGATGAATACTTATGAAATTTCATTAGAATTAGAACAGTTAATGTCTTATATAAAAGATGCTGAAACAGGTCATAGAGGTTTTGTAATAACAGGTGGAGATTCTATTTATCTTGATCCTTATATTAATGCTCGAAACAATATTAATATTTCTTTTGAAATATTAAACAATAGCACAAAAAATAACCAAAATCAGCAAAAACACTTAAAAAAAATATACAATCTTGTTGATAAACGATTCTCTTATTTTAAGAAAGATTTTAAAACACAAAGAGAATTTAATACTATTTTTAAAGAAGGCAAAGTTGTAATGGATTCTATTAGACGTGAAGTTAGTAAAATGATTACATTAGAAAACAAGCTTTTATATGTTCATGAGAAAATTTACAAATACAATAATTCAAATACTCCTTTAATCATATTTTCATCATTTTTAATTTCAATTCTTATTTTAGTTTTAGGTTATTTACGAATTATTAAAAACTATAAATCACTTATAAAGCAAAATATTGAACTTAAAATTTTCGACGAATCAAGTAGACAAGCAGAAATTTTAGGAAATTATGGAAGTTGGGTACTCAATTTTGAAAACCACCAATTTTCTTATTCTGATAATAAATTTCGTCTCTTAGGCTGTGAACCGCAATCTTTTAATCCTACAATAGCTAATTTATTAGAGTTTGTTCATCCAGATGATAAACATATTTTAATTGAAGCTAATGATAGCATTCTAAAAGATGAATCATTACCATTAATTCATTATCGGATTATTCGTAAAAACAATAATGAAATACGACATTTCAGAACAATTGGTAAAATATTTATTGATAGTTTAGGTCATAAAAATATGATTGGAACAACTCAAGATATTACTGATGATTTTAATAAAAAAGAACTAATTAAACAACGTAATAAAGAACTGGAGCAAAATAATAAAGAACTTAATGAATTTAATCAAGTAGCCAGTCATGATTTACAAGAGCCTTTGCGAAAAATTCAGACTTTTATTTCTAGAATTTCAGAAAAAGAACAAGATAACTTATCCGAATCTGGCAAAATATACTTTGAAAAAATAAAACAGGCTTCTAGTAGAATGCGTGTTTTAATTGATGATTTATTACAATATTCCAGAACTAATCGTTCTGAAAAGGTCTTTAGCAAAATTAATCTTAATGAAATAGCTGAAGAAAGTAAAATAGAATTATCTGAAAGCATCGAAGAGAAAAAAGCGACTATTAACATTGGAAAATTACACACAATTAAAGCGGTAAAATTTCAATTACAACAATTGTTTATTAATATTATTGGCAACTCTTTAAAATATGCGAAAAAGGATGTTCCTCCAATAATAACAATACGTTCTAAAAAAGTAAAAGCCATAAACGAACCTTTACTTAATGACTCATCAAATAAAGAGTATATCAAAATTATATTTACTGATAACGGATTAGGTTTTGATCAAGCTTATGCACACAAAATATTCCTATTATTTAATAGATTACATAGTAAAAATGAATTTCCAGGAACTGGTGTTGGTTTAGCAATTTGTAAAAAAATTGTCGAAAATCATAAAGGTTACATTTTTGCAGAAGGTGTTCTAAATGAAGGCGCTACGTTTATTATTTATCTTCCTAAATAAAAATTATATTAGAGTTTGAAATATTCCAATTAATTCAATCTTTTTTTTTCAATATTTATTTATAGAGAAACATTTATATTAAAATTATATAACACTTAAGGAAAGTTATATAACATCTTTTCAAACCGTTTTTTAGAACTTTGTTTCGTAATAAATATAAAATAAAAATGAAAAAGCTAAAAATCAGAATCTTTTCATTTTACTTAGCTTTAACTTTACTAGCCTTTTTTAGTGTAGCATCATGTGTAAAGAAAAGTAATGACGAAAACAAATCTATACTTGAATTAATTAATCAAAATATTGATACTAAAATTGATTCTCAAATACTAACTGAAGTTGTTGAATCTAATTTAAAAGTAATTGAATTATCTAGCATTGCTCAAACTAAAGATTTAAATACTACAACAAAACATTTATTAAAAGACATAGAAAAGCAACATATTGAAATTAAAAAATCGATAAAAAAAATTGCAAAAGAAAATTTAATTATAATTCCAGATACACTTTATGATATCAATGAAGAATTAGATACAATAACTGAAAATACAAATCGTGATTATATTTATTTATCCGAATTAGAAAGTTCATTAAAAGAAGAAATCAATACGTTTGAGACAATTACAAAATCATCATCAAACATAGATTTAAAAGTTTTTTCAGTAAAAACAATTGCAATACTAAATAAGAATCTGAAAAAAATAGAACAGAGACTTGAATAAATATAACCTAAAATCTTAACAAACTCCTTTCTTACAAGGAGTTTTTTTATGTCTAATATAAGAGATGTGGGAATTGTATAAATCTCTCTTATTATCATGTAACACAAAAGCTTTAGATAAGTTGCACCTTTGTAATGTAGTATAAGAAAAGCTACAAAAACAAATTATAGTAACTTAAAAAAAAATCAAACAAAATGAAGAAATTATTTTTAACAGGAATGGCTTGTGTTGCATTTTTAAATGTTACCAATGCGCAAACAAAAAATCCTTCAGTAGGAATTAAAGGTGGTGTAAATTTTACTAATTTATATGCGGAAGAAGTTGACGACAATAATATTTTAACCAGTTTTAATCTGGGTCTTTATGCAAATTTACCTGTTTCAGATGCGGTATCTATTCAACCAGAGTTTAACTTCTCTAGAAAAGGAGCCGAATTGGTTTATGACAATGCATTCGCATCTGGTACATCTCGATTAAAATTAAACTATTTAGAAGTACCTCTTTTATTAAAATTAAACGTAACCCGAAACTTCAATCTTCATTTTGGACCTTATGTCGCTTACTTAATTGATGGAAAAGCAACAAACGAAACAAGTAATGGCGTTTTTGACTTTGAAGAGAACATTAGTAATGACGATTTAAACAAATTTGATTACGGTTTATCTGGTGGAGTTGGATTTGACTTTGAATCTGCTTCAATAGGTGTTCGATACAACTATGGTTTACAAACTATTGGTAAAGAACAATCTTTTGGTGGAACAACTTACACTTTTCCAGATGCAAAAAATAGTGCACTTAGTTTGTATGTAGGTTTTCGTCTATAAAAAACAATAGTAACATTTAAAAAGTAACATCATGGGAAACATTTTGTATCTGGTCGCTGTGATATTGGTAATATTATGGGCCTTAGGATTATATGTAGGAAGTTTTGGAAATCTAATTCATATCCTACTTGTTATAGCAGTAATAGCAGTATTATTAAAAATAATTAAAAAAAGTAAGAATATTTAAAAAATAAAAAATTATGAAAACAAGTAATGTAGTATTAGGAGTAATTGGAGGATTAGCAGCAGGAGCTGTATTAGGTGTACTTTTTGCTCCAGACAAAGGAAAAAACACAAGAAAAAAAATCAAAGACAAGTCAAAAGATTTGAAAGATAATCTAAAAGAAGATTTTGATTCTTTCCTGCTTGAAATGGAAGAAAAATATCAGTCTGTTTCAGAAAATGCAAAGTCAATTATAGAAGAAGGAAAGTCAAGAATAGAGAGCGAACTTAAAAAAATGCAATAATGAAAACAAAAATAGAAGATAAAGCTACTGCAATAGAGAATCTATTTGAAAAAGCAGAAAACTATACCAAAACAAGTGTTGAGCTTATAAAACTAAGCGCAATTGAAAAAATTTCAGAAGCAATATCCGTTTTAGTATCACACATTGCAATTATAGTTTTAGTAGCCTTCTTTCTATTTTTTATCAATATTGGCATAAGCCTATGGATTGGAAAATTAATTGGTGAATATTACATCGGTTTCTTAATCGTTTCATTTGTTTATTTACTCTTAGGATTACTTATATATAAGTATAAGAAGAAAACTATTGAGAATCCAATAAACGAATTAATGATAAATACTTTGCTAAAAAATAAAATTGAAGAAAATGAAAAAGAAAGATAAAAGAGTTCAACTAGCAAATAGAATTGAACTTTTAAAAGCAAAGCAAGAAACCGATTTTATTATATTAAAAAATCAGTTTGAAATAACATACGAAAGCCTAAAACCTATAAACCTGATTAAAGAAACGTTCAACGAAATAAAACACGATTCGGAAATCAAAACAAATATTTTTAAAACATCATTAGGAATTTTAGGTGGTTATATATCCAAGAAAGTACTTTTTGGGAATTCAAATAATCCATTTAAAAAAATATCAGGAAATGTTCTACAATATATAATAACAAACCTGATAACAAATAAAGTCGAAAATAAATAGTAATGTAATCATGAAAAAATTAATTAAAAGCATTCTAGTAATAATGCTAGTATTCATTGGAACTTCAAAATCATTTTCACAAAAGAGTACTTCTGAAAGTTATGATCAAAAATTTAAATTAGGTTTTGGTTTAACTGCTGGTTATCCATTTAGTGAACCATACGATTTAAATATTGGTGGAGACGTTCGTTTACAATATGATTTTTCTAAAGTCTATTCTCTAACCTTAACAACAGGTTTCAACAATTTATTTGTAAGTGGCGATGATAATGATTTAGGATATATTCCTGTAAAAGCTGGATTTAAAGCCTTTATTTTTAAAGATCAGTTCTATGTAATGGGAGAAGCAGGAGCTGCTTTTGCTGTAACAAATGATTATAATAAAACATCATTATTGCTAAGCCCAACTTTTGGTTATGCAACAAAATACATTGATATAAGTGTTCGATATGAATATTTACCTGATTTTCCAACAATCAGTAACAATACATTAGATAAAGGATTAGGACAAATTGCACTTCGATTAGCTTACGGATTTAAACTTTAATAGCTAATTTAAAATTATATAACATTCTAAGAATATTATGTAACATAAAAGTTTAACAACCACAATACCTTTACAAAAGAAATACTAACAATTAAAATTTAAAAACATGAAAAATTTAAAAGTAATATTAGGATTTGCAACAATTGCAATTGGAATAACCTCTTGTAAAAATGAAAAACAGGAAATAGCACAAAATAAAATAGATGAGTATATAATGTATGTAGATTCTATTAGTGCAATTGAAACAAGCGAAACAATTCAAGATTGGGATAAAATTCAAGCAAACTATGACGTTAAAAAAATGAATGCCGAAAATGCAACAAGTGAGCTAGAAAATAAATCAGATGTTGAAGCAACTTTAAATGAATCAACTTTAAAGTATGAGGAATACAAAGCTAAAGCAATAATGAACAAAGCCGAAATAGAAGAAGAAAACTTCAAAAAATCATTATTTGGAGAAGAAATAATAGGCAAAGACAAAACATTTAGCTGGGTAAATAAAGATAATATTGCCGCAATCTACGAACGTTTTGTTACTACAGTTGATAAAAACAAAGATTCTTATTCTAGAGAAGATTGGGATGAAATTAAGTTATTATATGAAGCTTTAGATACTAGAAAGAATACAGTAGAGAATGAAGGTTTATCTTCTGAAGACAATAAAAAGATTGCCGCTTTAAAAATAAAATTTGCTCCAATGTATACTGTTAATAGAATGGGTGCAAAATCAGATGAAAACGCTGAAGCAAAAGAGTAAAAGTTAGTAATATGTGATTGGTTTAGTTTTGATTGACAAAAAACAGCGAGAAAATTCTCGCTGTTTTTATTTTTAATTATTCTTACTTCCTTTATAAATAGGAATTTTTAATCCTACATGGACATCTATTGCATCCGTTTCGTCAAATAAAGCAGAAACAACCGAACCTGAACCAATTAATAATGGTCCTGCTCTAAAACCAAAACCTGCTTGAAATCCTGAATTCTGAACACTACTTAAAGGAGCATATATACTCAACCATTTAGTTTCAAATCTTGGTGTTAAAGAAAAAGTATTATTTACAAAATTTGAATTTGTATTATCAACACTTATAAGGTTTAAATCCGAATTTAAATTTAAAAAGAATTTCTTACTCAAATGCCAATCTGCATTTAAATGCAAAGTACTTGGTAATGAAACGTTAAATGATTTACTTTCACTTATTCTTGTATAATATGAATCAAAATCATCATTTAGAGCAAACTCTGCATCTGTGTATGAAGCATTGGCATCATAATATACCTTTGTAGCATTTTTATATTTAAGCTTTCCTAAATCAGTAACCGATAATCCAAATTTCAATAAATAATCATCAAAATCCTTCGATTTCAGTTCGTATGTAACACCTAGATCTACTCCAAAACCAGATCCTCTATTGTCAAATGGATCATCAAAATCATTTAAACTACTAATATTTCCTGTTTCTATATTTCCTGTTGTAGTGGTTCTATCTGTTACATCCAAACCTGTATAATCATAATTAACAGATAAATTTCTAGCTTTTATATAACCCGATGATATTCCATTTAAATACTTAATTGATATTCCTCCTTTTAAACTATGAGTATCATTATCAATTAAAACCCTAGCATAACTTAATCCATACTCAATCCAAGCATTTGAAGCTCCGCTAAAATTTTGATTTTCAAAATAAAAGTCTTCATTAACCTCATCTTGAATTTGATTTAAAAACAAACCACTTATCTTACTCACATGAGTAATGGCTCTTACTCTTGAAAAGAAAGCAACTGCACTTTTATCATTAATATTCACCATGAAAGAAGGTCCTAGAGCATCAATATTAGTATAAAAATTATTATTTGCCTTTGGGTGTTTTGTTGATTGTTTTTCAAAATCATAATCATTTGATAGTAAATCTCCTAATTTCACAGAATAGTAATCGTTTCCAGCAAATAAACTAGCTGATGATAAATTAATATCTGTTTTAAAACGAGAATTTATAATATTTGAAGGATTAGAAATAACACTATTTATTCCTGAATAATTATCATATTGGGTTCCAAAAAAAGATTGTGAATAACCATAAAAACTCGTAATAGAAACAATAAATACAAATAAACATTTTTTCATATCATAAATATTTTTTAAAACAAAAAAGGTTATAAACTAAACGTTTATAACCTCAAAAATACTGTATTTTATTTTAAAAAACTTCTGATTCTTTTAATTTTTCAGTATTAGCAACAAGCTGTAATTCTTCAACAATTTTTTGAATATCACCATTCATAATATTACCCAAATCATACAATGTTAAACCAATTCTATGATCTGTTACACGACCTTGAGCATAATTATAAGTTCTAATTTTTGCAGAGCGGTCACCACTACTCACTTGCGATGTTCTCTTTGTAGCATCTTCAGCTTCTTTTTTAGCTAACTCCATTTCATATAAACGAGAACGAAGTACATTTAATGCTTTGTCTTTGTTTTTATGTTGCGATTTTTGATCCTGACATTGTGCTACTAAACCAGTTGGAATATGCGTTAAACGCACTGCTGATTTTGTAGTATTTACAGATTGTCCTCCTGGTCCTGATGAACAGAAAAAATCTACACGAACATCATTCATATCAATTTGTACATCAAATTCTTCTGCTTCTGGTAATACCATAACAGTAGCGGCTGATGTATGAACACGTCCTTGTGTTTCTGTTTGAGGAACACGTTGAACACGATGAACACCTGCTTCAAACTTTAAAGTTCCATAAACATCTTCACCTGTTACTTCAAAAATAACCTCTTTAAATCCACCTGAAGTTCCTTCATTCATATCTACAACAGAAGTTCTCCAGTTTCTAGATTCGCAATATTTAGTATACATTCTATATAAATCACCTGCAAAAATAGAAGCCTCATCTCCTCCTGTACCAGCACGAATTTCAACCATTACATTCTTAGCATCTTCAGGATCTTTAGGAATCAACATAAATTTAATTTCCTCTTCTAATTGTGGCAAACGCTCTTTTGCTTCTTCAAGTTGCATTTTAGCCATTTCAACCATTTCAGCATCAGATCCATCTGCAATAATCTCATTAGCTTCTTTAATATTACCATCAAGAACTATATATTCTTCACGTTTTTCAACTAATCCTTTGAGGTCTTTATATTCTTTATTTAATTGTACATAACGCTTCTGATCAGCAATAACATCAGGCTGAATAATCAAATCCGATATCTCGTCAAAACGTTGCTTTACATATTGTAATCTATCTAACATAGCTGTCATTTATTTTGGATTGCAAAGTTAACAAAAATAGTAATTACTTGTTTATGCTTAATTTATAGTTTTTACTACTTATTAATCAAATAGTTACTTTATTTTATTTAAAATTAGTCTAAATAAGTTTTGAGAATATCCAGAAACTATTTATTTTTGCTCTACTATTTTAATTAAATCTAAATAAAAATGTATAAAACACTATTAACCTTATCTGCTTTTATAGTGCTTCAAACAATAAATGCACAAGAGAAAAAAAATCGTGAAACAGATACGATTAAACAACTCAAAGAAGTAATTATAGAAGGTAAAAAAGAGATCAAATACACAAAGGAAACTAGTTCAACTGTTTCAAAAATGAACTTAAAAGAATTAGAAAATCCACAAGTTTATAATTCTATCTCTGCTGCTTTGCTAAAAGACCAAGTTGCTACAAATTTTAATGATGCTATAAAAAATGCAACCGGAATAACTAGGGTTTGGGAATCAACCGGTCGTGGTGGCGACGGTGGTGAATTTTACACAATGAGAGGATTTAGCGTTCAACCTACAATGGTTAACGGTTTTCCTGCACTTAATAATGGAATCATTGATCCTGCAAATATTGAAAGTATAGAAGTTATAAAAGGTCCTTCAGGAACATTATTTGGCAGTAGTTTAATTTCTTATGGTGGTTTAATTAATATTGTGACTAAAAAACCTAAACACCATTTTGGGGGTGAAATAGGATACAATTCTGGAACTTATGGATCAGATAGAGTAACTGTAGATATAAATACACCTCTTAATGAAGAAAAAAATGTTTTATTAAGAGTAAATGCAGCTTATCAAAAGCAGAATTCATTTCAAGATGCAGGATTTAATAAATCATTCTTTATTGCTCCATCTTTAAACTATATTGTAAATGATAAACTCTCTTTTTTAATTAATACTGAATTTACACAAAGAGAATCTGCAAATGCACCAATGCTTTTCTTAAGTAGATATGCTCCACTTTCTTTTAATGACATTTCTTTATTCGAAAAAAATTATAAGAAATCGTTTACTTCAAATGAATTAACAATTAGCAATCCTACTTTTAGTATTCAGGCACAAATGGTATATAAATTATCTAAAAATTGGACTTCACAAACCGTTCTTTCAAGAGGAAACACTAAAACTGATGGTTATTATTCATATTTATTTGATGCTTCAAACGGAACTGCTTTTGGAAGATCAATATCTAAAAGAAATGGAGAAACTTATACAACAGATATTCAACAAAACTTCATAGGAGACTTTAAAATTGGGAAATTTAGAAATAGATTAGTTGCTGGATTAGATTATTATAAATCGAGCATTAAAAACGGAAGCACAGGTTGGGTTTCTAACGGTGTTGTTACACTTCATGATGGAAATGATACTGGTGATTTAACTAGAGCTGGTGTTGACAACTTATTAATAGATTCTTTTGATGGAAATTCTAATGCAGAAAATGAAGTCTATAGCGCTTACGTTTCTGATTTAATAAATATTACTCAAAAACTATCTGTAATGGCTAGTGTTAGAATAGATCATTTCAAAGGGAAAACAGCTTATTTTATTGATGAAGAAGTAAATGGACAAACTGCAATATCTCCAAAATTTGGTTTAGTTTATCAACCTGTTTTAGACAAAGTTTCCCTTTTTGCGAACTACATGAACGGGTTTACAAACATATCTCCTAAAGAAGTTTCAAACATTGATGGTTCAAATCCTAGATTAAAAACTTTTGATCCAGAACATGCAAATCAAATTGAAGTAGGTGTAAAAACAAATTTATTAAAAGATAAAATTTCAGCTACAGTAAGTTATTACAATATTAATGTAAAAGATAGAGTAATGACCGATCCTGATAATATTAACAATTCCATTCAAGGGGAAGAGATTGAAAGTAAAGGTGTAGAAGTAAGTATCATTGCAAATCCAATTGATGGTTTAAATATGATTTTAGGAATTAGTAATAACAAAGCAAAATATACAAAAGGAAATCTTGCTGATGGATATATTGGACTTAGACCTGAAGAATCCGGACCTGAAACCTTAATAAATTTTTGGGCAAGTTATACTATTACAAAAGGAACTTTAAAAGGATTTGGATTTGGTTTAGGTCAAAACCATGCCAGCAAAAACAAAACTTTAAATAGAGCAAACATTGGAACTTTTGAAATACCAAGTTATACCATTTTAAATTCGGCTTTATCGTATGATTCTAATCAGTTTAATATAACATTAAAATTAAACAATATTCTTAATGAAAAATATTATTCAGGTTGGTCAACCGTTACGCCTCAACAGTTACGAACATTAACAGCAGGGTTAACCTATAAATTTTAATTTATTTTAGTTTTAATCAAACTCCTCATTTTAGATGAGGAGTTTTTATCGTTTAAAAATGAAAAAGAAAAATCTTAAAAAAATCATCAGACAAATTCATCTTTGGCTTGGATTAGCATCGGGGATTATTGTTTTTATAATAGCAGTAACTGGTTGTTTATATGCTTTTCAAGAAGAAATTTTAAATCTTACCGAAGATTATCGCTTTGTAGAAAAACAAAACAAACCATATATTCCTCCATCTCAAATAGAAAAAATCGCAAAACAAGAACTTCCTAATAAACATTTGCACGCCATTCAATATAGAGAATCAAATGTTGCTGCCGAAGCTATTTTTTACAATGATGATCCTCTTTACTATGATATTTGCTACATAAATCCTTATACTGGAGAAGTTTTAAAAACAGTTGATGAATTTTCTGGTTTTTTTAGATTTATCTTAGATGGACATTTCTATTTATGGCTTCCTCATGAAATCGGACAAACAATAATTGCTTCTGCAACCTTAATTTTTATACTTATTATTATAAGTGGCTTCATTCTTTGGTATCCTAAAAATAGAAAAGCAGCTAAACAACGTTTTTGGTTTAGATGGAAAGAAGGAATAAAATGGAAGAGAAAAAATTATGATTTACACAACATAACAGGGTTTTATGTAATGGCTATTGCATTAATTTTTGCTATTACAGGTTTAGTTTGGGGATTTCCATGGTTTGCATATTGCTATTATACAGTTGTTGGAGGTGAAAAATCATTGTTATATGAAGAACCTATTTCTATAAAATCTATTGATAAAAAAGCGATAGAATATCCTTTAGACAAAGTCTTTTTAATTATGCAAGAAGAATATCCAAATGCAAAATCTATTGAAGTACATCCTGTAGAAACAGATACTTCACCTATTGCAGCAAATGCAAATATAGGTGATGGCACTTATTGGCAAACCGATTATCGATATTTTGATCAATATACATTAGAAGAGAAAAATGTTTCGCATATTTACGGCCGATTATCAAAAGCTAAATTTGCCGATAAATTATTACGCATGAACTATGACATTCATACAGGTGCAATTATTGGTTTACCTGGAAAAATATTCGCTTTTTTAATTAGTTTATTAATTGCAAGTTTACCCATTACTGGTTTTTTAATTTGGTGGGGAAAAAAATATAAGTAACATAAATTGATATATGAAAAAATTGAATTTAAGAAATCTACATCGTGATTTTGGTTATTTCTATGTAGGATTAATCATTTCTTTTGCATTTTCTGGAATATTAATGAATCATAGAAATGATTGGCATCCTGAAAAATATACTTTAGAAACAAAAGAAATTCAAGTTGCATTACCCGATGAAAAGAATTTTAATGATGATTATGCACAAAAAATAACAACCGAATTAAAAATTACGGATAAAGTTAAAAGACATAATATTAGAAAAGGAACATTTAAAATTCAATTTGAAAATACTGAGGTAGAGATTGATATAGAAACCGGAAAAGGTGAGATTATCTCTTTTATTAAAACACCTATAATAAATCAGGCTATGTTTCTCCATAAGAACACTTCAAACTGGTGGATTTATTTCTCTGATATTTTTGGTTTATCTTTAATCTTTATCGCTATTTCTGGAGCAATGATGGTTAAACATGGTAAACATACATTTAAGAGACGTGGTTGGAAACTCGCTTTAGCTGGAATTGTGTTTCCAATTTTGTTTTTAATACTTTCGTAAAAAAAAATTATAAACATTTCTAATATCCTCAATTGTTAATACTATTGAGGATTTTTTTATATTTGGATTTTGATTCATTCAATCTCCAAACACTCCTATTCCCAAAGCAAATGTTAAATCAAATTCATCACACAGCTATTATTTGTTCCGACTATGAAGCTTCAAAATATTTTTATGTAAATATACTTGGTTTAAAAATAGTTAGAGAAATATATAGAAAAGAACGAGAATCTTACAAACTTGATTTAGCATTAAACGGAAAATACTGCATTGAGCTTTTTTCTTTCCCAAATCCACCAGAAAGAATATCTAAACCTGAAGCTACAGGATTGAGACATTTGGCTTTTGAAGTTGACAATTTAGAACTAATCATCAATCATCTTAAAAATAGTAACATTTATATCGAACCTATTCGAATTGATGAATTTACTCATAAACGTTTCACTTTCATTACTGATCCTGATAATTTACCTATTGAATTTTATGAAAAATAAGACCTCGTTTATAAAATTATAAACGAGGTCTTTGCGTTTGTTATATGAGTTTTTTTACTTCTTAGCCTTAAAATAATCTTCAAAAGCTGTACATCCATAAATTAAATCTTCATAATAATTTGGATATTCATCTTTTAATTTTTTATAGGTTTTATTCAATTTAAAAATAGAATCGTTATATGCATTTTTCTCTCTATAATCAATGTTCGGACTCTCATTCATAATTTCGAAAGATTCGCATCGTCCTATCATTCGTAAACAAAGTGCTTTAAATTTATTATCTTTTGCATTTTTAAAAGCTAATTGATAATATTTTTTAGCCAAAAAGCCATTTCTAAATTCAGCCTCATCTTCAGGATAAGGTTCTACATCATAAGCAGAAACCCCAAAACGACGCATCATCCATGCATTACCATGAATAGTCATATTATAATAACAATTAGCCACTAGAAAATAGTAATAATCTTTATTGTTTGTCTTTTCTGCTTTTTCTATGTATTCAATCAGTTTTGCTGTTACTGTTTTTTTATTTAACTGAAAATTTTCTTTTTTCTTTATAAAATCGGGAGTATATTTTAATGTATAAAACGGATTTTCATCAAAATAATTACCATTATTATCCATTCTTTGCCATAAGCCATAATAATTATCCCATTGTTTATTATCTACTTTATTAAAATAAACTAATGCTTTCTCTAAATTATTTTTCCTAATGTATTGTGTTCCTACTAAATCATATAATCTAGGGATTTCATTTTTAATGAAACTATATTTCCAATTTGAAAAAGCATCTTTTGATTTACTATTTTCTTCAATATCTGCAATTAAGCTTTTAACCTCATCAACTGAGTACATTACATTAATATATTGAAAATAATCATAAAAATAATCTACATAAGATCTTGTTTTGTTTTTTGACGATTTCCAAGTTACGTTACCTTGTAATGTTGAAAATAGTAACGCAGCATCAATTTTGTTTCCTTTATATTCTAATAGTCTTCCTATTGCAAAAATAAACTGAGAATTAGACTTATTTTTTACTATTATATCATGAATTTCATTTGAAATTTTTGCGCTTCCTTGTTTTTCTTTAGAAACCAAACATAATGCTTTTGTAAGCTGTAATTGATTATATATTTGAGACTCTTTATCTAAGGATGTCTTCTCTAAATCTGAAATCTCTTTCAAACACGTTTCAAAATCTTCTGTTATAAATAACAATTGAACTTTTAAAACATTCCAATCTGTAGGGTTACTTATTTTTTTAAGTTTTACTTTACTAGCAAATTCTAATACTTTTTTAGCATATTGCCTGTCTTTTATAATTCTTGATTGGATAGCATTCAAAGAAAATTCGTTACTGTATTTTTCGTTATTATTTAAACTGTTGACAGATGGATCATAAAGTGAAAAATAAGGTGTAAAAACCCAATCTTCGAGTTTATTTACTTCTCGCAATAACAAAAACGGTAATGTTACATTTGAAGCATCTAATTCAGATACTTTTTCGATATACTCTAAAGCTTGATCATGTTTCCTAATTGCTGCTAAAGCATATATATTTGCTTTTTCTTCATTAGTTTTAGCATAGGATAAGATGTTTTTTATAGCAATTGTTTTATCAAAAGTATAAAAAACAGCAAAACGTTTGTCAGGTGCATTTACAAAAACCTGAGCGGCATAATAGCTTTGTAACGCTTTGTTTGACTCTGTAATGGCTCTAAAATATAAACTCCAATAATAAACAAGATCTTTCTGTTTCGCATCTGAGAAATGAGAGTCAAATAATCGAACTATATCTTTTGTTTGTCCATTATAATAGGCTAATCGAATGGCTAAAAATGCATATCTCTTTTGTAATTCGGTATTTTTAACTTTTTGTGCTTGCTTTTCTGCTAACTGAATCATTTTTCCCCTTTCAGGAATCGAAACCGATTCATTTCTTTCCCAAGGATCATTATAAATAGCATTAAAAACTTCACATTGTTTTGCAAATTTTAAATATTCAAGAGCTTCTAAATCGTTTGTTAAATAAAAATATTGCAACATTTTATTTGCCGATTTATTATTGAATTGTTCCAAAGGAATACTATATACACATTCTTCAATAGCATCATAATTTACTTTACCTTTACAGTAGTTGTGCCAAAATACATTGTTTGGGTTTTCTTCACTTGTTCTAAATAATTCACTGTTAGGATAGAATAAATCTGACGAATAATCAAATTCGGAAAAACTATATAAAGCAAAATTATTAGGTTTTGAAAAGCAAAATCGGATATCTTCTCCATAAGGATAAAATCCGCATGCAAAAACTGGAATAGAAAGACTATTCAGTAAAAAGAGAATAAAAACTAGAGATTTCTTCATTTGAATATTGTTTTAATTGTTCTTCATCAAGGTGGAATAATGATATTGTTGTTTGTTTGTCAAAATTCACGTTTTTTTTGATAATTTCAATAGCTTTTTTTATTTCTTTTGCTGTGATTTCATCATATTTTATTTTATCACCTATTCGCAAATAAACATCTGCTATGGTTATATCTTTTGTAACTTCAAACCATAAAGGCTTTACTGGTTTTAAAATGGGTTTAATTTTTTCAAAATCAGTATAAATAACTTTAGTAAATTCATTATTCTGAAATAACTGCATCCATGAATAAACAGGTAAAGCTATATCTAAATGTAATGGATATTTTCTATTTTTGTTTAAATATTTACTCAATTCATTAGTATCTAAAATAGAGTTTTTAGATTTATCTTCTAATGGATTTATTAAATTGTAACACATTAATGTAGCTTTATCAACTGGAGGAATTCCCATTTTTTCAGGATATTTATAAGGATACAGACGAAGTGTACAACTTATCTTCTTCTTATAAATTTGCTTTAGTTTAGTTAAAAAATAAAAATAATTCTCTTTTGATTTAAGAGTCCAATCACAATCCATTTGAATTTCATTAATTTCTTCTACATCTCTTAAATGCTCTTCCTTCTTTTTATTGATTAAAAAAATAATATTATCTGCTAAAATATCAAGTTCTTCTTTTTTACTTTTCAGAAAAACTTCATTTCGAATATAAACACATGGAATGATTGAATAATTTTCTTTAGAATAAATAGACAAATTATTTTTTGAAACAGGAATATTTCCCATTAAATCATTGTGTTCTACTTCAAAAAACTTAACGTATAACTTGGATACATTTTGCGAATCAATAATTTTTTTTTCATTTTCTGATAAACGCCAATTATCAGATTTCCAATAATAAAAAGCATGTTCCACATTTTCAACCTTATTAGACTTAGAACACGATTGAAAAACTAAGATAAATAGGATTAATAATAAAGATTTTTTCATTTGAAGATAACCATTTTTAGTACAACGCAAATTCTGCATAAAATTATATTTCTTTGAGTTATTTTTAAACAAAAAATTAAAAATTAAACTAAATATTAAACATTCAAATAATGATAATCTTCTTTATTGTTAAAAAAAATTATTTTCAATGTACTCGAAAATAGTATATTTACAATTAAAACAAATCTAAATGAAAGCAATTAAACAATTAACATTTTTCTCTGTAATCGCATTTTTTATTAGCTGTTCGCAAAATAAGGAAGAAATAATATTAACTCTTAATCAAAAAGTTGGTGATGAACAAACTATTGTTTCTGAGATAGAAACTAAAGGAAATGAACAGATGAGTATGAAAAGTACAGTAATAGCTCGTTTTAAAGTGTCTGCAAAAGATGCCAAAAATGTATATACCTATACTACTAATGTTCTTAATATTAAATCTGAAACTAAAATGTTTGGCGAAATTGAAGAATATGATTCAAACAAAGACGAATCTTTAATGACTAGTGATGAAAAAAGTATGCATTATGAATTTAAAAATACTTTGGATTCAACATTTGAAATTCTTATTGATGAAAAAGGAAATATTGTAAAACCTTTTTATAATACAGATGGTAGTGGTGCTTCTGATGCTATTGTTGATATTAGCAACATTCAATTAGTGTTTCCTAAAGATAAAGTAACTATTAATAGCAAATGGGAAGATGAAAAAACAAACCCTTTAACAAAGACAAAAACAAAATCGACATACACAATTAAAGATATAACTGAAGATAAAATAATCATTTCAGTAAACGCTGTAATAGATGGAGTACCTGGATTATTAGAACAAAATAATGTTGCAGGTGAATATATTTTAAATAAGAAAGATTGTACTTTATTAAAAGGAACTTTAGAAATGAATTTACAAACAGGTGGAAAAGTGACTAATACCTATTATAAAAAGTAATTTATTCGCTAAGTAGTTTAATTACTTTCAAAATCCTAATAAAAAAACCTCGTTCATTACAAACGAGGTTTTTATATACTACTCTCTCTTCTTTACTTATTTTTTTCCGGAATATTTGCTAAAATTTCTAATACAAATTTCCAATATTTTTGGGCAGAAGAAATACTTGCTCTTTCATCTGGACTGTGAGCTCCTTTTATAGTTGGTCCAAAAGAAATCATATCCATATCAGGATAATTAGTGCCTAAAATACCACATTCTAATCCTGCATGACAAGCAACAACATCTGCTTTTGTTCCATTTTGTTTTTCGTAAATTGAAGATAAAACATCTAAAATTTCAGAGTTAGCATTCGGTGTCCAACCAGGATAACTTCCTGAAAATTCTACTTCACAACCCATTAATTCAAATGCTGAACGCAATGAGTTTGCTAAATCAAACTTAGCTGTTTCAACAGACGAACGTGTTAAACACTGAATACTTAATTTTCCTTCTCCTACAATTACTTTTGCAATATTATTTGATGTTTCTACTAAGTTATCAAAATCAGCACTCATTCTATAAACTCCATTGTGAGCAGTGTACAAAGCACGTACTAAAAAGTATTGAGCCATAGGTGGCATTACTTTTTTGGGTGTTGTAACCGATTTTTCAATTACAATTTGAAGATTTGGTTCTGTTGTTTTTAATTCTGTTTTTATTTCGTTGATAACATCTTGCATATCAAATACAAATGCTTCATCATATACATTAGCAATTACAACTTCAGCTACACTCTCTCTAGGAATTGCATTTCGTAAACTTCCACCATTAATCGAAGCTATTTGCAATCCGAAATCATCAAATCCATCAAATAACAAACGGTTCATGATCTTGTTTGCATTTCCTAAACCTTTATGAATATCCATTCCTGAATGTCCTCCATTCAATCCTTTTACAGTAATTGTATATCCAACCGCTCCTTCAGGAGTATCTTCTTCATCATATTCGGCAACAGCCGTTACATCTACTCCACCTGCACATCCTATATCTATTTCATCATCTTCTTCTGTGTCTAAATTCAATAAAATCTGACCTTCAAGCATTCCTCCTTGTAAGCCCATTGCTCCTGTCATTCCTGTTTCTTCATCAATAGTAAACAATGCTTCTATAGCTGGATGAGGAATATCTGTGCTTTCTAAAATAGCCATAATAGTAGCTACTCCTAATCCATTATCTGCTCCAAGTGTTGTCCCTTTTGCTCTAACCCAATCTCCATCTACATACATTTCAATACCCTGTGTATCAAAATCAAAAACAGTATCGTTATTTTTTTGATGTACCATATCTAAATGTGATTGCATTACTATGGTTTTTCTGTTTTCCATTCCTGATGTAGCTGGTTTTTTTATAATAACATTTCCAACATGATCTTTTATAGTTTTAAAGCCTAATTTTTGACCAAATTCCATCATAAAGGCAATTACTCGCTCTTCTTTTTTAGATGGACGTGGTACAGCATTTAAATCGGCAAATTTGTTCCAAAGGGCTTTTGGTTCAAGGTTTCTTACTTCTTGGCTCATTGTGTTTTATAGTTTCAAAAGTTATAAAGTGCCAAAGTTACAAAGTTTAAATTCTTTAATAAATGATTTCTAATTATATTTACGTTTTAATATTACAGCTTTGCAAAAAAAACACATACTTCCCTTATTATTAGTACTTCAAATTGTTCTTGTAAAAACATTAGCACAATTTCCAACATTCATTGAAGAATGGTATAGTAATGGATTATACCCTAAAATGGCTCTTCTTTCTAGAAGAATATTAGGCTGGATTCCTTTCTCTATTGGAGATATAATTTATTTCATTTTGATTTTTCTTTTAATTCGCTCAATTTGGAAGCATAGAAAAGGATTTTTTAAAAACTGGAAAACAAATGGATTAACAGTATTAAGTTGGCTTTCTATTTTCTATTTTCTATTCCACTTTTTATGGGGAATGAATTATTATAGAATTCCACTAAACGAAAAATTAAATATCAAAAAAGAGTATAGTATTGATGAGCTAGAAGCTTTTACCTATAAAATGATTAGTAAAACAAATGCTTTACAAAAATTAATCACAGGGAATGATTCTATTGCTGTGAAAATACCTTATTCTGATACAGAAATCTTTAATTTAGCTGTAAATGGGTATCAAAATTTGCCTGAAAATTTAAAATGTTTTCAATATACAAACAAAAGTATTAAAGCTTCTCTTTTAAGTTATCCTTTAAGTTATATGGGTTTTGGAGGATATTTAAATCCTTTTACTAATGAAGCACAAGTAAATGTTCTAAAGCCAAAATTTAACTCCCCAATGACTACTTGTCACGAAATGGCACATCAAGCAGGAATAGGAAGCGAAAGTGAATGCAATTTTATTGGTTTTATTGCTGCTATTAATAATGATGACATTTATTTTCAATATTCAGCTTATAATTTCATCACTCGATATTGCTTAGGAAATCTGGAAAGAATTCAAGAAGGTAAAAGCGATATTTTTTTAACAAAATTAAATAAAGGTGTTTTAAAAAATTTTGATGAAAATGAAACTTTTTGGAAAGATCACCACACTCCTATTGATACTTTTTTTGAATATTTTTATGATAATTTCTTAAAATTAAATCAACAAAAAGATGGTTTAGAAAGCTATAGTAAATTTGTTGGATTAATGATTAGATATGATGAAAAATTTTAACTTAACATGAGTTTTAGAATAGCTTTTCTTCCTTTATTTTTTTTGCATCTATTCAGTTACTCTCAGGATTATATTTATAAAGAGTTTGGATTAAATGAAGGCTTACCTAGTTCTCAAGTTTATGATATTTACCAAGACAAAAACGGGATAATTTGGTTTGCAACTGATAGAGGTATTGCAAATTACAATGGCTATGAAATAAAGACATTTGGAATAAAAGATGGAGTTCTAAACAATGTTGTTCTGAACCTTTATCCGCAAAAAAACGGTGTTGTTTATTGCTCAACTTTTAACAACCAGCTTTTCTATTTTAATGAAAATTTTACAGGATTTAAACCTTATAAATACAATAACCTATTATCAAAATATTTAAAAAATAATCAAACCATTTTAAATTTATATATAGATGATAATAACACTATAAACATAGGTTGTGAATCTATGAATGGAAAACTATCCATTTCAAATAATGGAAAAGTTACTACTAAAACGGTAAAAAACACATATTTATCAATTGAAAAAACATATACTGTTTTTGAAAAAAAACCTAATAATGCTATTTTTTATTATTTATCAAATAATTCTTCTCAAGTAAAAAATAAAGACTTTAATTTTATTAAAAATGAGAACAATGTTAAAAATCAGGTTATTCTACTTAAAAATGATAATTATTTAATTCACAAAAGTCTTAATTCCATTTCTATATTTAACAAAAATGGAGACAAGGTTAAAGAAATTAAAACCAATTATAATCCACTATATATAAAGGCATTGAATGAAACACATTTTTTCATTGGATATTTGTATGGTGGTGGGAAAATTGTTGATGTAAAAGGGAATATCATTGAAAGTTTCTTAGAAAATGAATCTATTAGTAATTTTTTAATCGATCATGAAGGAGGTTATTGGCTAACAACTCTTCATTCAGGTGTTTATTATATAAAAGAGCCCAAAATAAAAGTATATAGCCAAAGTCCATTAAGAAAACCTATAAACTCACTCACAAAAAACAATAAAAATGAAATTTTTGTAGGATATAATGATGGAAAAGTCTTAAAAATTGATTCTAAAGGGAATTCTTCTATTATTTATAATTCAAAAGAAAAACTAAGAGCATTTGTAGAATTTGATGCTAAAACAAATAACATTTATCTGCAATCACACAATCATTTAATTATTAATGAAAATTTCACAAACAAGCAAAAATATATAGCTTATATATTAAAAGTTTCAGAACCCAGTGAAAAAGGGTTGATTTTTTCTCATATAAATAGAATAACATTAGTTAGCGGGAAAGATAATGATACATATAAATTAATAGCTTTCCCATTTAGGGTTCATGATGCTTGTTATTGGAATGATGACATTTATCTTGGTACTTTTGAAGGTTCATACATTTATAGCAATGAAAAACTCCATGATCTTTCCAAAATAAATAGTCTATTTAAAAATAGAGTTGATGATGTTGATTATAATGAAGAAAGAAACGAATTGTACTTTGCTACAATTGGTAATGGATTAATTGTATATAACAAGAATAATGAAAATGTATATTCAATTTCTAAAAAAGAAGGTCTTTTAAGCGATATTGTTAATGAAATTCATATTGAAAATAAAAATGAGATTTGGGTTTGCACAAATTCAGGCTTGAATAAAATATTTTTTGATAAAAATGGACATTATAAGATTACTGGATTAAAAAGCTCTAATGGTCTTCTAAATGATGGTATAAATGATGTTGAGATTCTTAATGATACCGTTTGGATTGCATCAAAAAAAGGATTAGTCTATGCTCCAGAATCATTGTTTGAAAATGTAAAAGAAGATAAAAACAATTATTTAAAAATTAATCGTGTATATGTAAATGATTCTCTTTCATCCATAAAAAGTTTAAAAAACCTTTCCTATTATGAAAACAGGATTGAATTGTTTTTTGAAGGTATATCTTTTAAAAACAATAATGAATTAACATATAAATATACTTTAGAAGGATTAGATAAAAAATGGTATTATACAAAAAACAGAAAAATTACTTTTCCTTCATTACCAAACGGAAATTACATTTTTAAAGTTGCAGTATTAACATCTCTTAAAGATAAAAATATTAAATATTTAAAAATTCCAATCTCAATAAAAGCCCCATTTTGGAAAACAAGCTGGTTTATCATTTTATCTATTTTTTCATTGATTACTCTAATTTATCTATTTTTCAAAACAAGAGTTCTGGTTTATAATCAAGATATTATTAGAGAATTATTAAGATTATTAATGAAAAAAATTAAAAGAAAAGAAAAATATTATGCTTTTAAAGAAGCTGGAAAAGAAATTAGAATCAAAACAGATACTATATTATATGTTAAGTCTTCTGGGAACTATATTGACCTTAAAACAGAGAACAAAACCTATATAATAAGATGCAAAATAGGTGATTTTATTTCTTCAACACCAGATCCATTAGAATACTTAAGAATTCATCGTTCTTACATTATTCGTATTGACAAAGTAGAATCAAAATCTAAAACTGAGATTGTAATTAAAGATGAAAAACTTCCTGTAAGTAATAGTTATGAAATAGAAATTGAAAAGCTCTTTTTTTAATATAAAACATTTATCACATTATAATACCAATTCGTCACATTTCTTAATTTGTTCATCACTATTTAGATACTGTTTAATCACAAATGCTTTAAAATAAGCTTCTTTATGCGATATAGGTACTACTTTTATCCTACAAACTTTTAAACATTTTAACATGAAAAAAACAGTCCTTCTCTTTTTTTTGTTCTCAGTATTATTTGCTTCTGCTCAATTTAATTTTAGTTTTAAATTTTATAATACAAATAATACACAAATAGGAGTGAATACACCTATTCAATATGACAATGCAAATAGTTGGTATTTATATACTCAACAAATAGACTTATCACAATCTGTTTGTGAAGGAGATCAAATAACTATTAAAAATTTTTCAAATGGGTCTTTACTTCCTTCAATTGGGAATTATAGCTTAACTTCTACTACATTATGGGATGTTAAACCAGGATATACTTATAAAACAAATCCTAATTTATCTTTTGATAATGCATGGAGTACTTCTGGGACAATTATTGATAATCAAATATGGAATAATAATACTGGAATAACATATACAATTCCGAACTCAACTGGTTCCGGACAATATGCTTATCATACTATTTTAATTGCGCCTGTACTCAATGGCCATTTTGCTGGAGTTTACAACTCTAATTCTGGTTGTCAAAGAGTTATAGCATTAAAAATTAAAGTAAAAAAAGCACCTATTTGCATTACAAATAAGAACATTTGTGAAGGAGAATCAATAACTAATATGCTTTTAGGAATAGAATCTGGAATAACAGCTTCAAATTGGCTTCCAAATGATCCTAGAATAAATACTCCTACTCAAAACACAAATTACAGTGTTACCTTAAGTAATGGTACATGTTCTTTTAATTGCAGTTTTTCAATAAAAATAATTAAACCTGAATTTGAATTAATTTCTGACAACTATGTTTGTGGAGGTAATTTACCCTATTTAAGTGACATTAGCGTTTTTGATTATAATTATAAAAAAATAACAATTAATAATTTGGTTGTTTTTGATAATTATAATATAACAAATAATAATTATTTTGATAGTAATTATTATTTGAAACTAAACTCTTCTGGTATATATAATATTACTGTTACCTATATGACCTATTCGGGTGAAGAATGTTCTAAAACCTATACTATTAATTTATTAAAAAGTATTAAAATACCACTTCCTACTATCTTTTCAATGTGCAACAATTTTGAACAGATTTGTGCTCCATTAGCACCTGTAGGTTCTAATTATTCGTATCAATGGTGGGGACCATCAGCAGGAAGTAATAGTTCAACATTACTTAGTACTAGTTCTTGTTTTACTCCTAACTTGCATGGTAGTTTTTTATTAAAAGTTACAAATCAATATGGCTGTTCTGAAACACATCATTTTAGTGTTACAAACTCTATCCCTCAACCAAATTTAGGAAGTAACATTGTTGTTTGTAAAGGAGAAAGAATGCCTACAATTTCAATTCCTTATGAAATATTTGGAAACTCTGGTTATACAATTACATGGTATATAAATGGTATTGTTGTTCAAAATGGTGGCACTACATTACAAATGTCCCCTGGAAATGGAAGTACGGTTACTGTAACCATATCAAAGTCAGGATGCAAAACTCCATCAAACAGTATAACAGTTACTATACAAGATTGTAACCCAACTGCTATAATGTCAATTACTAACGGTGAACGAATTAATTCAATGTCATCAAAGTATGGGCCAATTAATGTTCCTGAAGTTTGTTTACCTGGTGCTATTATTGACGGTTCAGCAAGTCATCATGAGAACTCATATTTTGTAGAATTAGCAAAATTTGATTTAACAACATGGTCAGATATTGGATCTCCATTGTATTCTGGTTGGGTTCCAGGAGGAACAACAGTCCCAAATTATTTAAATGTTAGCACACTCTTAGGTACAAATCTTAACTTACAAACTGGTGTCGTTTATCGTTTCAGACTTGCTGTTGGCCCTATTTGGCATTCAACAGATGTATTCTTTACAGTAAAAACATGTCGTAGCTCACAATTATTTGTAAGTAAATCTGATGAGAATCCAATAGATGAAAACGTTATGATCGTTTATCCAAATCCTATAGAAAGTGATTTCTCAATTCAATTACAAAATGAAAGTAATGGAAAACTAGAAATTATAGATATTACTGGAAGAATAATTTACACAGAAGAGTTTAAGAGCAAAAAGAATTTTGAACTTAGTTTAGAAAATAACAACTCAGGGATTTATTTGGTAAAAATCACATCTGATACAATAACAACTACCAAAAAAATAATAAAAAAATAATAACAATAAGGCACTCTCTTTTAAAAAGAGAGTGCTTTTAATACATTATACTGATGAAAAAAATATTATACTTTATAGCAATTATACTTTTTATTAATTATACCTATAGTCAAGAATTAATAAAAAATAATGGTTTTGAACAAGGAACAATTCCTATATACACTCCAGATTATACTGGTAATTTTCCTGAGAACGTTCCTTATTGGAGACAAGGTTGTGATACTGATCCCATAACGGGATATCTCTTTACTCCTGATATACAAACAGTTGGATCTACAATATGCTATTGGAATGCTCCAAACAACAATCATACACAAAATTTAGCTCCAAGAATTACAGGAACAAATAGATATGTAAAATGTGTGAGAGGAGTAAATACAAGTGCAAATCCAAACTATAGTATAAGAGAATCTATAATTGGAGAATTAATTCAGCCTTTAACTGCTGGAACTTATAATGTTTCTCTCTATGGTTCAAAAATAAAAGGACGAGGATATTGTAATAATTCTATTACTACATTTCCATCTTCAGATCCTGGGGCAACCATTGAAGTTGTTTTAAGAAAATCAACGGATTTATGTAATTCATCTTCTCCTGTAATGTGGACTTCTTCACAAATTAATACAATAGGAAGCTGGCAACAATCTGGTGGTTCGTTTGTAATTGATTGTGCTGCCGCTGCAAAAGGCTATGATAGAATAGAGTTTAGAATGAAAGATATAAATGGTGTTAATGGATTTTTTATAGATGATGTTTCCTTAAAAAAAGCAGATATAAATCCAATAATTAATGTTTCAAAATTTTATTGTTCAAATACTCCTCTAACTTTTTCTGGATCAATACCTTCAGGTGAAAATTCATTAACTCACATGTGGGAAATACAAGAATGTAATTACAATGGAACTATTTTAATAGGCTCTCCTTTACATAATCAATGGCTTTGGGGAAATCCGTCTCCATACACTTTTCCTAGTAGTTTAAATTTACCTTGTAATAAATATTATAGAGTAAAGCTAGCGACCAGTAATAATGTTTCTTGTGAATGGGTAGAATCTTCGAAAGTAATCTATTTAAATTGTGCACCAACTTTAAATCCTATCCCTAATCAAACTATTTGTAATGGAGATAATGCTTCTTTTACCATTTCAACTAGTAATTGGCCTGTGCAAGTGTATAATGGAGCTTCGTTAGTAGGAACTTTTTATTCCAATCCTATAACTCTTTCTCCTACTCTAACAACCAATTATACTTTCAAAGTTACTAATGGTGCAAAATATAGTTGCTCAACAACACAAAGTGCTACGATAACAGTAAAAAACTGTCCAAGAGCTTGTTTTTCCATTAAAAACATCCATAGTCAACAAACTGAACCATCTTTGTATGGACCTACATCCATAAAAATATTATGTTTACCTCAAATTGAAATTGATGGAAGTTGCAGCACAAATGAACAAGGCTATCATATAAGAATTGCTGAGTTCAATCTTAACTCTTGGCAATTTATACCAGCAGATTATTACAGTGGTTGGGTTGGTTCAGGAACAGCTCCTAATTCAATAAACTTAACAAGCTTAATTTCTACACCTTCTGCAAATAATGGATGGACATCTCGATCATTTGACCCTACTAAATTATATATTGTAACTTTTGATGTTGGTCCAACTTGGCATTCTGCACCAGCTCAATTTTTTAGAGTACAAAATTGCATAAGCGTTAGTTTAGAAAATTTTAAAGATGATAAAACAAATACTACGATAAACATTTATCCAAATCCAACTAAAGATAATATCACAATTACAGTAGGTGAATTTGAAAAAATAATTTCCTATACAATTTATGATAGCACAGGATTTACAGTTGATCTAAATAGTAAATTTCATTCAGAATCTAACACGCAAAAAATAAATTTAAGCAATTTAAGAAAAGGGCTTTACATAATTAATATAGAAACTGACAAAGGGAATTATAAAAAGCAATTTATTAAAGAATGATATCAATAACTTTTTTAATCTTAAACATTTAAATATAATAATCATGAAAAAAAATCTAAAAAAAATTAGCGATTTCAATGAAAAGCTAATTCAAAAAAATCAACTTTATACTATAACTGGTAAAGGTTTAATAACAGATCCTAATAATGATCCGGAATCAAGTAGTCCTGTCGGAGATGACAATGTCGCAAATCCTAACCCTAATCCAAACTATACCCCTATAACTAGGAGTGATAAAAAATAATTTTAGGTAATTAAATAACATTAATCCGATTATGTATAAATCATAATCGGATTTTTTTATAAAATATAATATTGTTAATTCTTTAATTAAAGTAAAGCTATAAAAATATAATAAAAATTATATTTCATCACTTGTAAAACTCGCTATTTGCTTCTTTTTATAAGGTCTTATAATTAATCTTGCTTCTCTATCAAAACGAATATAATTGTAAACCCAGTTTAAAAATACAACTGCTTTATTTTTAAAACCAATTAATGAAAACAAATGCACAAACATCCAAACAAACCACGCAAAAACACCACTAAAATGATATTTTGGTAAATCTACAACTGCTTTATTCCTTCCAATAGTTGCCATTGATCCTTTATCTTTATATTCAAAAGGAATCATTTCTTTTTTATTAAGCAAACGAACTAAATTATCAGCCAAATGTCTTCCTTGTTGCATTGCGGGTTGAGCCATCATAGGATGACCTTGTGGAAAATCTTCTAAAGCCATAACTGCAATGTCTCCTATCGCAAAAATAGTATCATAACCTTCTACTTGACTATATTGATTTACTTTTATTCTTTCTGCTCTTTCAATTAAAGAATTAGCATCTAAACCACCTATTAAAGCTCCTTGAACACCTGCTGTCCATATTACTGTTGCGCTATCAAATGACAAATCAGAATTTGTGCTAACTGTTTTACTATCATATCCAGTAACACGCACATTTTTCCATACACTTACTCCTAGTTTTACTAAAAATTCTTCTGCTTTTTTAGAAGCATGTTCGCTCATGGTATTCAAAATTCTATCACCACTTTGAATAAGATTAATTTCCATTTTTCGAACATCTAAATCCGGATAATCCTTAGGTAAAATTGCTTTTTTCATTTCTGCTAAAGCTCCTGCTAACTCCACACCTGTTGGTCCACCACCTACTAGAACAAAATTCATTAAACTATTTCGTTCTTCTATATCATTAGTTAACAATGCTTGCTCAAAATTTTCTAGAATTAAACTCCTAATATTCAAAGATTGAGGAATTGTTTTCATCGCCATACAATTTCGCTCCATTTCTTTATTACCAAAAAAATTAGTTTTAGAACCTGTAGCTAATACTAAATAGTCATATTTCAATTCTCCAATATCTGCAATTATCCTATTTTTTTTAGCATCAATCTCCTTCACATCTGCTAACCTAAAGTAGAAATCATTATGTTCTTGAACAACTTTTCGAATAGGGTATGCAATAGAATCTGGCTCAAGGCCTCCTGTTGCTACTTGATACATTAACGGTTGAAAATTATGATAATTATGTTTGTCTAATAATACAACTTGAGCCTTTTTATTTCTTAGTTTTTTGGCTAAAGCAATGCCAGCAAATCCTCCTCCAATAATAACAATTCTTGGGAAACTACTACGTGGTATATTCATTTTTGAGTCACTCTTTATGTGTCCCAAAGATACAAAGTTTTTAAATTTTAAAATTAAGAATATTTTTTTTCATGTTACTTTGTAACAACATTCATAAAATAACTACTTATAGAATATGAATTCAACATCGGAAGAACATTTTGTAAAACAATTACAAGAAAATCAGAATATAATCCACAAAATTTGTAGGTTATATACTACTGATGAAGACTCACATAAGGACTTATTTCAGGAAATAACTATTCAACTTTGGAAAGCCTTTCCAAAGTTTAGAGGAGATTCTAAATTTACAACTTGGGCATATCGAGTTGGATTAAACACAGCTATTACATTATATCGTAAGAAGAAAAAAACATTAAATACAATTGAATTTGATAATACTTTTCATAAAGTAAAACAAGAAGATTACAATTTTGAAGAGGAAGAGCAACTTAAACTCCTATATAGTGCCATAAGTGAATTGAATGATATTGAAAAAGCATTAGTTTTTTTATATCTTGAAGATAAAGATTATACCGAAATATCAGAAACACTTGGTATTAGTGAGGTAAATGCTAGAGTGAAAATGAACAGAGTAAAAGGAAAATTAAAAAAAATATTAAATCCGTAACCAATGGATGAACTAGATATATTAAAAAAAGATTGGAAAAAAAGAGATCATTCTTTCAACCAACTTACGGAAACAGACATCTATAAGATGATACACAAGAAGTCTTCTTCTATTGTGAAATGGATTTTGATTATAAGTATTTTAGAAATTTTATTTTGGACTACTTTAAGCTTTATAACATCCGATGAAAACTATTTCAAAACACTTGAAACATATCATTTAAATATTATAATACCTATTATAGGTATTATTAATTATTCAGTAATACTATTTTTCATCTTTTTATTTTATAAAAATTTCAAAAATATTAATACTACTGAAACTGTAAAAAAATTAATGCAATCTATTTTAAAAACCCGAAAAACTGTTACATACTATGTTTGGTACAACCTTATTATGACATTTTTGATGTTTATTTTAGTGTTTTCTTTCCAAATTAAATATGACGCTAATTTAAATAACCTTATTGAAAAAACGTCACAAAGTATGAATCCAAATATTTTCTATATATTATTATTCGCTTTCTATATAATTATTGCATTAATAATAATAGCTTTAATATGGCTATTCTATAAATTAATTTATGGCATTTTACTAAAACGATTAAACAACAATTATAAAGAACTTAAAAAATTAGACTTATGACAACTAGAATCATTTTAACAATAACTTCTTTTATTATTGCCTTGGTTACTAATGCTCAGAAATTAGACAATAGCCTCCTATGGAAAATTTCTGGAAATGGATTAGAAAAACCTTCTTACTTATATGGAACAATGCATGCTGTTTGTGAAACAAATATAGATGAAGATGTAATGAAAGCATTTGAAGAAACCGATCAATTATATTTAGAATTAGATATGGATGATCCAAATTTACAAGCTTCAATGATGAATGGGCTTATGATGAAAGATGGTATTACAATTACTTCTTTAATATCTGAAGATGATGCAAAACTATTAGATGCTTTTTTAATTAAAAATGTTGGATACTCATTAAGCCTAATCAATACATTTAAACCATTCATGGTCTCAACAATGTATTTACCTAAATTACTCGATTGCCCAATGAAAGCAGTAGATTTAGAACTAATGAAAATATCTAAGGAACAAAATGAAGAAACTTTTGGTTTAGAAACTGTAGAAGATCAGCTAGCTGTTTTTGATAGAATACCTTATAAAGTACAAATTGAAGAGCTAATGAAAGTAGCAAAAAATGGGTTAGTTAATGATAAAAAAGAAATTCAAAAGATGTTAACGGTTTACAAAAGTGAAAACATTGAAGAAATGCTAAAACTAACCAAAGATTCAGATAATAAAATAACTTCTAAATTTTCTGAAGAATTATTAATAAAAAGAAATAAAAACTGGATTCCTATTATTGAAAAAGTAGTAAAAGAAAAACCAACATTTATAGGAGTTGGAGCAGGTCATCTAGCAGGTAATAATGGTGTTATTAAATTATTACAAAAGCAAGGTTATAATGTTGAGCCTATTAAATAAAAAAACAATATCCCGTTATCAAAAAATAACGGGATATTTTATTAATATCTCCACATTCTTTCTTTATCAAGTTTTGCTTGTTCTTCTAATTCTTCTACTGGAATAACTTTCAGAAAAGATGGATGTTGCTCAATTGCATATTCAATTTTTTCTACAATGCTATCAACAGTGTCATTTTCATAATCTATATCTAAAGGTGGTTTTATAACAAAAGATTGCAGAATTCCTTTCTTTTTTATTCTAAGTCCTTTTCTATCAAAAGAACGTCTAAAGCCATCAATTACAATAGGAACTACAATTGGTTTATGTTGCATTATAATATGAGCTGTCCCTTTTCTTACAGGCTTAAAAGAGCGTGTAGTACCTTGTGGAAAAGTAATAACCCAACCATCTTCTAAAGCAATTTTAATATTTTCAGTATCATTAGGGTTTACATCCCTTTTAACATCTTCTCCTTTCGCTCTCCATGTTCGTTCTACGGTTATAGCTCCTGCATATGCTAAAACTTTTGGCAACAATCCTTCTGTCATTGTTTCTTTCGCTGCTACATAATACATATTCATTTTTGGTTGCCACAAATACCCTACATTCTTTATATTGTTTTCTCTTCCTTTCAATGCGGCATTAAAAACATGAAACATAGAAACAACATCTGCAAAATAAGTCTGATGATTTGATATAAATAATACGTTTGTATCTGGTAATGATCTAATAATTTCAGATCCTTCAATATGTAATTTATTAAATCCTCTATAGCGTTTATGAGTAAAAGCACCTGCTATACGAATTAACCATTTTTTCAAAAATAATATATGTCCAAAAGGATTTCTTTTTATCAATCCCATAGTTTTTTATGTATTTAAGTCTAGAAATAGGGCTACAAATGTAATAAAACCTATCTCTTATTTAATAAAAAACAACTAAAAGTTAAATTACAATTACTAAAATTGAATTACATTTTTAATTGCTTCTTTTAATTCACTCATCATCATTGCTGTAGCTCCCCAAACTACATACTTTTCTACCATAAAAGCAGGTACTTCAATATCAGTTGCATAAGAAGTAGTCATTTTTACTTTAGTAATTGTTCGTTCATCTAAAAATAAAGATAAAGGAAATTCAAGTACACTTTTTACTTCATCAAAATCAGGAATAAACTTTAACTCTTCATTAGAAATTCCCATAAAAGGAGAAACTAAAAAATTACTTGGCGGAATATAAACTTTACTAAACGGTCTAATTACCTCTATCTTATCTGGAGAAATTCCAACCTCCTCATGTGTTTCCCTTAGAGCCGTCTCCGTTAAGTTTTTATCTTCTGTTTCTACCTTGCCACCAGGAAATCCAATTTGAGAAGAATGCACTCCAGGGTAAGTATTTCGAACAATTAAAGCTAAATGTGTTTGGGCATTCTTAGGATAAAAAAGCATTAATACAGCCGCTTCTCTTGGTTCCTTTTCAAGATAATCCATTTCTTTCAAAAAAGAAATTCTCTCAAGAGGAGCCATTTTTAAGTGAGCTTCTGTTGATAACAACTTTTCTTTTTCTATTTTTGGAACATATTTAATAAAATTCTGAAATAACATTTTTCTTTTTTTGAACAGATAAAGTTAATTCAATTTTTTAATATAAATTAATATTTTAAAGAATAATGTACAGTAAAGAAGAAGCACAAAGAATAAAAAAAGACTTTTGGATACAATTTGCCGAAGAATATCCTAGAAAATGGCTTTTATATAACACAAAAATTAAAGATGTATCATTTAAATTCTTTGTAGACAATAAAAAAGCTCAAGTTTTATTAGAAATAGAACCAAAAGAAGAAAAAAAACGTATAATATATTATGAGAAAATAGAGTCTTTAAAGACTATACTCTTTGAAGATTTCATAAATGATGCTATATTTGAACGAGATTATCATTTAGAATCAGGTAAAATTGTTAGTAGAATCTGGGTTGAAAAAAGAAATATAAGCATTAATAATAAAAATACTTGGAACGAAATATTTGATTTTTTTAATGAAAAAATGGATGCTTTTGAAAGGTTTTTTTATGAACATGAAGAATATATAAATGACTTAGAGACGAACACATAAATAGCGCTTTTGTATGTTAGATATGTAACATTTTCTCATTTTTTTAATTATTATATTTGAGTATTAAAATTATAACATTATGAAAATTTATCTTATTCTAATTTTAATTGCATTACAATCGTGTCAATCACAAACAAAAAAAGAAATAAAACCCAAGATAACAAAGAGTAATTCTGAATGGAAATCTCAACTTACCGAAGAACAATATGAAGTACTTAGAAACAAAGGAACCGAAAAAGCATATACTGGTAAATATTGGAATCATTTTGAAAAAGGAAAATATGTCTGCGCTGCTTGTGAAAATGAACTTTTTATATCAGATACAAAATATGAATCACACTGCGGTTGGCCATCATTTGATCAGGCTATAAAAGGCTCTGTAATTTATAAAGAAGATTTAACTTTTGGAATGGTACGTACAGAAGTAATGTGTGCAAAATGTGGTGGTCATTTAGGGCATGTTTTTGATGATGGTCCAAAAGAAACTACTGGAAAACGATTCTGTACAAATTCTGTATCTATAAAATTCATTCCCAAAAATAATAAATAGCCTAAAACAAAAACATCTAAACTTATATTATATAAATATGCTAATAACTTCAATCAGAGAAAATTTTTCAGAAATTATAGAATTACTTAATCAACTTAATGATGAAGACTATATATTTTGTCACCCAGAATTAAGTAATGCTACAATTGGAGAGCATACTAGACATATAATTGAGCTTTATCAAGCTTTAATTGATAATTATAATACTGGAGTTATAAATTATGATAAAAGAGCAAGAAACATATTAATTCAAACTTCCATTATAGAAGCAAAAAAAGCAATAAATAGTATTTTATCAAAAATAGAACTCCCAAATAAAAAGCTAATTCTTGAACAAGGAACTTTACAAATACGCTTTAGTGTTGATACAAACTATTTTAGAGAACTTCTATATAACCTAGAACACAGTATACATCATCAAGCCTTAATAAAAGTAGCTATAATAAAAAACCAAAACATTGAAATTTCTCATAACTTTGGTGTTGCTAAATCTACAATAGAATTTAAAACACAATGTGCACAGTAACTTTTGTCCGTCTAAAAGATAGTTTTTGTATTACATCAAGTCGAGATGAGAAAGTTGCTAGAGAGAGAGCTATTCATCCTACAAAATACATCATAAAAAATAAAGAAATAGTTTTTCCAAAAGATCCAAAAGCAGGTGGAACATGGTTTGCCCATGATAAAAAAAACATCTTAGTTCTACTGAACGGAGCAAAAGAAAAACATATTCCAAAAACGAATTACAGAAAAAGTAGAGGGCTTATTTTAATTGATTTAATAATTACTGATAACCCTTTAAAAGAATGGCATTCAATTGATTTAAACAACATTGAACCATTTACAATAGTATATTTCAACGGAATAAAACTATATCAATTTCAGTGGAATGAAATTGAAAAAACTACTCTTGAATTAAACAGTAATGAAAATCACATTTGGTCTTCATCAACTCTATATGAAGAAGAAATAAGAGAAAAACGAAATAACTGGTTCAACAAATTTCTAGTAACAAACTCAGAAATAAAAGCTAATTCTCTTCTAAATTTCCATCAATTTACAGAGTCAACAAACAAAGATTTTGGTCTTCAAATTAACCGAAATAATATTTTAAAAACCGTTAGTATCACTCAAGTAGAAATTAAAAACGAAACTATTTCGTTACAATATATTGATTTATTCGATTAATGAAAAAAATAAAATTATTCCTCCATAAGTTAACTAATTGGGAGTATTGGCCTTACCAAATTGTATACTTTCCTGTATATTTTCAATATTTATATTATGCAGTAAAAGCTAGATCCTTTTTCTTCTTTAATGCTTCAAATCCCACTATCAAAAATGGAGGATTCTTTATGGAGTCAAAAAAAGAGATCTACGATTTAATACCTCAAAAATACTATCCAAAAACGTTACTTTTCATCAAAAACACATCAATTGAAGTTGTAAAAAAATCAATAGAAAATAATCAATTAAACTATCCTTTAATTGGTAAACCAGATATTGGACTAAGAGGTACTGCTGTTAAAAAAATAGATAATGAAACCGAACTCACAAATTATATCAAACGAGCTGATTTTAACTTTTTGATACAAAATCTTATCCCATTTCAAAATGAAATAGGACTATTTTACGTAAAACTTCCAAACGAAAGAACAGGAACGATTACTGGAATAGTGCAAAAAGAATTTTTAATTATAACTGGAAATGGAAAAAATACAATTAGAGAACTTTTAAACCAAGATCCAAGATATCAATTCCAAATAAAAGCTCTAGAAAAAGAGTATCCTAATAAAATAGACGAACTATTACCTAAAAATGAAAGTATCAATTTAGTTCCTTATGGAAACCATTGTAGAGGTACAAAATTTGTTGATGCAAGTGATAAAATATCGCCCAAAATGATTGATACCTTTAACAAAATTTGTGATGAAATAAATGGGTTTCATTTTGGCAGAATGGATATAATGTTCAATAATTATGAAGATTTAGAAAATGGAATTAACTTTCAAATAGTAGAGATTAATGGAGCTATTAGTGAACCTACACACATGTATGATCCAAAACATTCATTATTATATGGATGGAAAGAACTTACTAGACATTTTAAATATATGTATCAAATAAGCACACACAACAAAAAAAATGGTGCCAGATATTTAACTTTTAGTGAGGGAATAAAAGAATTTAAAAAACATCATGAATATTACGATACAATTCTAAAATTTTAACTTTACTTAAAATATTCAAAACTTAAAAGCAACTTATAAATAAGTTGTTTTTTTATATGATAATCTATATCGATTGTTTAGAACAAGACAAACAGTTCTTTTTTTAATTTAAAAAGGACAAATTATTTTATTTAACAATTTTTATTTATAATTTTAAAATATACTCGAACATTTATAATTAGTTTTATTTTAAAATAAAAAAAGCACAATTTTCACTAGAAGGATTGCAAGGCTTATTGTCAAAATATGATATTATTATAAAATAATACTGTTTATCATAGAAGTCTTTTAATTAATCTATTTCAAGGATTTTGTGTTAGAAAACTAAACATTTTTATTATAGATATTCTAAAACATGAATAAATTAAAGCTTATATTATTTTTCTTTATGAGCATCATTTTTAGCTCATCAAATTCATATTACCCCAATATTGATTCAAAAACTGAAATTAGTATTTTATTTATTGGAAATAGCCTTACTTATACTAATAACCTTCCAAAACTGATAAAGAAAACTGGCAAGAAAAAAAATTTAATCATAAAAACTCAAATGATTGCTTTCCCAAATTATTCGATTGCAGATCATTGGAATGATGAAAAAGTTCAAGAAAATATTGCTCAGAATAAACATGACTATGTCATTATCCAACAAGGTCCTTCTTCTCAAATAGAAGGAAGAGAAATGTTAATAAACTATGGAAAAAAATATAATGATTTATGTAAAAAAAGCAATACTAAATTATGCTATTTTATGGTTTGGCCTTCTCTTAATTATTATCATTCATTTGACAATGTAATCAAAAATTATAGTGATGCTGCAATAATAAATAATGCTATATTACTTCCTGTTGGGAAAATATGGAAAGAACATTTTGACAGAACAAAAAAATTAAATTATTATAGTTCAGATGGTTTTCACCCTTCTTTAGAAGGAAGTCAAATTACTGCGGATATAATAGTAGATTATTTAAGTAAAATATGATTTTTTTATTTTATTAAACCTCATCTAAATAAAGCATTTTAAGTATTTTTGAAACTTAAAAAAAATACTACATAAATGATTTGCACATTTTATTCACATCAAATCGGTTTTAAAACTATTTTAGAAATAATAAAGAATACAATTCCAAAAGCAAAAATAGAAACAAAAACAGAAAATGAATCTACTATTGCAGAGATTACATTAAAAGAAAATCTTTTAAAACCAGCTAAAAAAATAAGGATTACTTATAGAGAAAGAAAAGAACCATCTTATCAAATTCCTCAAATTAGTGATAGCTCATTAACTGATAACCTAAAAGGGCTTTATGGTTATGTAAGCTCATTACCAACAAGAAACGAAGCAATAAAAGGTTTTTTTCTTCAAAAAATACTAACCTTAAATAGTGAGTTTTCCGTTGAAGAAATAGCAGGAACAATTAACCAACTAAAGTCTATAATTGAAGAAATTGCAAATAAATTTGATACTGTTATATTTACTCAACCAAATACAATTATAAGTAAATCAACATCTCAGCATTTCTTAGATAAAAATTTACAATTAATTATTGACACTGAAGGAAATTGTGAAATTGAAAAATTAGATGTTTCTATCAACTCTATTTATTTTGATGAAGAACAAAATACTGTTACAGACGAGCAACTTGAACGAAAAAACAGAAATGAAAATACTTTAACCGATTATAATATTAAGATTAATAAAAATCTTCCTTGTATTGAATCGGAAGAAGAAACAACTATTCGTTCGATAAAAGAGATAGCACGAAGAGTTAGCGTTTTGGCAGTCACAAATATGGTAGCTTTTAATACTATTTCAAGCGAAGAAGCAATAGAATACCTAAAAGAATACAATTTATGGGAATTTGTTACTCCTAAAGAAAAAGACTTTTTAACTGATCCAACTGAAGAAAAGAAAATGTATGAAACATGGAAATGTGAAGCTATTTATACTTTAATGTGGGCTTTAAAAAGCTTTGATACTTTAGCCTTTCCAAATGAATTATGTGATTTAAATCAAATTCCTTATGAGCAATATCCTGTTGGTCAAGATAAAGATCCTAATGATTTTATTAACAATGTAATCGAAAGTCGTTCTGTAGCTGATTTATTGGATATGGCTGATTTATACTATAGATTTGATTGGGCTTGTGTTGATGCTAGAATTAACCAACAAAATATAGAAACAATTCATCCAGGTATTGTATATGAACGTCATTATGCATTAAATTGGCTTATCAACTATATGGGACAAGATTGGGATAACGTTAGTTGTGACACATAATAAATAAATTCATCTAAAATCTCAAGTTCTAAATTTTGAGATTTTTTTATTTAAAAACAATAGACAGACTTGTCTGTATAAACTAAAAATGTTTATATTTGCAATAAAGAATTAATTTATGCTCTTACCGAAAGAAAGAATATTAAATACAACTTTTGAGTTATTCCATAAACAAGGGTATAATTCAACAGGTATAAATCAAATAATTGCAGAAGCTAAAGTTGCAAAAGCTAGTTTTTATCAACATTTTAGTTCTAAAGAAAATTTATGTCTTGAATTTTTAAAAATTCGTCATCAGTTCTGGTTTGAAGAATTAATAAAATTTACTTCGAAAAAAAATAACGCAAAAGAGAAAGTAATTTCAAGCTTTAATTTTCTTATTTACATGAATGAAAAAGAAGACTTTAGAGGCTGTAGCTTTCTTAACATTCTTTCGGAAATACAACCTGAAAACACTAAAATATTAACCTGCATTCAAAATCATAAAAAAGATTTAAGGCATTATTTTTTTGAAATACTAAAAGAAAAATATGTATCTGATCATGTGTACTTACTTTTCGAGAGTAGTATCATTGAAAGTCAAATGTTCAAATCAAATGAACTAATAGAACAATCTAAAAATATTATTAATACATTAATCAAATAAAAATGGAACAAAAATATCCTCTTCCGCCCTTTTCATTAGAAACAGCGAAAGAAAAAATTCAAATGGCAGAAGATGCATGGAATAGTCAAGATGCAAAAAAAATAGCAAATGCTTATACCATAACTAGCGAATGGAGAAATAGAAATCAATTCATTAATGGAAGAGAAGAAATTATCACATTTCTTACTAAAAAATGGCAGACAGAGTTAAATTATAAACTAAAAAAAGAATATTGGGCTCATACTGAAAATAGAATAGCAGTTAGGTTTGAATATGAATATCAAACAAAGGATGGTAACTGGTATCGAGCTTATGGAAACGAAAATTGGGAATTTGACGAAAACGGATTAATGAGTAAACGTTTTGCCAGTATAAATGATGTAGAGATTGAAGAAAAAGATAGAAAATTATAATATATTATGATCAATTAAAGTTCTAAAAGCAAAAACTCCTAAACTTTAAAGTTTAGGAGTTTTTTTTATTCTTATTTTCAAAAAATTACTCTTTATCAAAATAATCAATTACTGCTTGACTTACTCCCATATTAGAAAAACCACCATCATGAAATAAATTCTGCAATGTAACCATTCGTGTTAAATCAGAAAACATAGAAACTGTATAGTTTGCACAATCTAAAGCTGTTGCATTTCCTAACGGAGACATTTTATCAGCATAAGCAATAAATCCATCAAACCCCTTTACTCCTTGTCCTGCTGTTGTAGGTGTTGGAGATTGAGAAATAGTATTTACTCGCACTTTTTTATCTCTTCCAAAGAAATATCCAAAGCTACGAGCAATAGACTCTAAATATGCTTTATTATCAGCCATGTCATTATAATCTGGAAAAACACGTTGTGCAGCCATATAAGTTAAAGCTACAATGCTTCCCCATTCTGCCATGGCTTCTTTTTTATGCAATACTTGCATTACTTTATGAAAAGAAACGGCAGATACATCCCATCCTTTTTGAGTGTAATCATAATTTTGATTGGTATAATGATTTCCTTTTCTAACATTTACTGACATTCCTATTGAATGCAAAACGAAATCAATCTTTCCTCCTAAAATTTCAACAGCTTTGTCTACTAAATTTTCAATATCTTCTACAGATGTTGCATCAGCAGGAATAATTTGTGAACCTGTTTTCTCTGCTAAATCTTTAATAGTTCCCATGCGCATTGCAATTGGAGCATTAGTCAATACAAATGTTCCACCTTCTTCATGTACACGTTCTGCTGTTTTCCAAGCAATAGAATTTTCGTCTAATGCACCAAAAATAATTCCTCTTTTTCCTTTTAATAAATTATACATAAATTGTAATTATATATTTTACTTAAAATTATTTCAACAATAAAGTGCTTATTTACTGAATACTTGACACTTGCACCATTTCGTTTGCTTCGGCTAAATAGTCAACCCCATCAAAACCAAATCCAAATAAATTTAAGAAATCTTGCTTATAACCTGCTAAGTCTCCTATTTCACTTAAATTTTCTGTTGTTGCTTCTTCCCAAAGTTTAGCAATTCTAGCCTGAACATCATCTCTCATTTCCCAATCATCAATACGAATTCTTCCTTTATCGTCTAAAGGCAATTCTTTCCCAGAAAACAATCTATCGGCATATAATCTTTGAATTTGTTCTATACAACCTTCATGAATTCCTTCTTCTTTCATTATTTTGTATAATAATGATATATATAAAGGTATCACAGGAATAGCTGAACTTGCTTGTGTAACTAAAGCTTTATTTACAGAAACATAAGCTCTTCCGTTAATCGATTTTAATTCGTCTGCAATTTCAAAAGCAGTTGCTTCTAAATGATCTTTAGCACGCCCAATAGTTCCTTTTCTATAAACGGCTTCCGTTAATGATGGCCCTATATAAGAATATGCAATAGTTTGCGCTCCATCTGCTAATAAGTCAGCATCTTTCAAAGCTTTCATCCACATTGCCCAATCTTCTCCTCCCATTACAGTCACTGTATTTTCAATATCGTCTTCATTTGCTGGTTCAATTGAAACATCTGACACTTTTCCTGTATGAAAATCAACTGTTTTATTTGTAAAAGTTCCTCCAATAGGCTTTAATGTAGAACGGTGTAAAACACCTGTTACTGGATGTAAACGAACTGGTGAAGCTAAACTATAAATAACTAAATCTACCTGACCTAAGTCTTGTTTTATTAAATCTAATGTTTGCTGTTTTACTTCATTTGAAAAAGCATCTCCATTAATACTTTTTGCATATAAACCTGCTTTTTTTGCTTCATCTTCAAATGCAGCAGAATTATACCATCCTGGAGAAGCTGTTTTACCTTCACTTGGTGCTTTTTCAAAGAAAACACCTATTGTTGAAGCATTTGAACCAAATGCACTTGTAATTCTTGATGCTAATCCAAATCCTGTTGAAGCACCAATAACTAATACTTTTTTAGCACCGTCAATAATTCCTTTTGATTTGATATATGCTATTTGATTTTTTACATTTTGTTCACATCCTTTTGGGTGCGATGTTAAACAAATGAAACCTCTCATTCTTGGTTCTATTATCATATCGTTGTGTATTTATACCTATTAAGGTAATCTTTTATAGCTACTATTTACTTATAATTTGAAGAAACAAATATAAAGTTTATAAATTAGTTCAACAAAGCTTTTGCATGATTTAAGGCTGAATCTGAAATATCTTTTCCTGACAACATTTCAGCAATTTCAACAATTCTTTCTTCATTATTTAATAACTTTAATTCAGAAAGGGTATCATCTTTTACATTGTATTTAAACACTTTATAATGTTGATTTCCTTTGGCTGCAATTTGAGGTAAATGTGTAATGGCAAAAACTTGCATATTCTTACTCATCTCTTTCATAATTTCACCCATTTTATTTGCAATTTCTCCTGAAACTCCTGTATCTATTTCATCAAAAATAATGGTTGGCAATTTAGAATAATTAGCTAAAACAGCTTTTACAGCAAGCATTATTCTAGACATTTCTCCTCCTGATGCCATTTTCTTTATAGCGCCTAATTGAAGTCCTTTATTTGCAGAAAATAATAAATTGATAACATCTTTTCCGAATTTTGTAAAGCTTTCTGTTTCTTTTATTTCAAAAAAGACTTTTGCATCAGGCATTCCTAATAATGCTAAAATGGTTTCTATTTTTTTAGCTAAAATTGGAGCCGCTTCATTTCTTGCCTTTGTAATAAGTTCAGCTACTAGATTTACTTTTTCTTTAATTTCTTCTAACTCACCCTTCTTATTCTCTATTTCTGTGTCTAAATCATCTGCTCTAAGAACTTTTGAATCTAAATCATTTTGAATCTTTAATAGCTCTTCAATAGTAGTAACTTGATGTTTCTTTTGTAAGCTATAAATCGTTTGTAATTTTGTATTTACAAGTTCCAAACGTTCAGGATCATTAATTATTTTTTCTGAATTTGAGTAACATTCATCAATAATATCTTGTAGTTCTATAGAAACACTTGTAACTCTTTCATGAAAATCATTATACTCTTTTGAAAATGTTGCAATTTTCTGAAATGATTGTTTAATTTCATTAAGGGTAATAATTGTTCCTAGTTGTTCTTCATTAGCCAAGCTAAGCGCTTTGTCTATATTTTCTTTTATAAATTCAACATTACTTAACTTCTCTAATTCTTCTTCTAATTCTGCTTGTTCTTCTACTTTTAAATTTGCTGCTAATAATTCTTCTAAAAGGAAGCTATTATATTCTTGTTCTTTAGAAAGCGACTCCTTTTCAGCTATAAGTTTGGTTAATTCTTTATTTGTTTTGTTTAACAAGCTTAATCCTTTTCTATAACTTATTATTCGCTTTTCATTTTTTGCTACAGCATCAACTATTTGGAATTGATATTCTTCATTTAACAATTCACGTGTTTCATGTTGAGAATGAATATCAATTAAAAAAACAGATAGAGCTTGTAATTCATTTAAATTAACCGGACTATCGTTTATAAATGCTCTCGATTTTCCAGAAGGTAAAATCTCTCTTCTAATAATAGTTTGCGCTTCATAATCTAATTCTTTTTCTACAAAAAAAGGTTCTAAATTATAATTTGAAAGAGAAAAAACAGCTTCAATAACACATTTTTGTTCTTTATCTTTCAATACAGATAAGTCGGCTCTATTTCCTAGAACTAATCCTAATGCTCCTAAAAGTATGGATTTTCCTGCTCCAGTTTCACCAGTTATAATAGAAAATTGGTTCGAAAATTCAATTTCTAAAGATTCTATCAATGCATAGTTTTTTATCGAAAGTGATAAAAGCATAGTATTGTGTGTATTTTAAGATTTTATCTAATTTTATTCCATTTAATAGAATTTAATGGAGAAATTCTATTAAGCGTTTCTAGTAACGCTGCATTATTTGTCATTGGTCCACCAGTAAATATTTGTACAATTTCGTCTGTTTTTGCATCAAAAAAGGTACGTGTCAATAATGCATTTGGTCTTGATTTTTGAATTTTAGCTAATGTTTCAATTGAATTTGCAACACCTTCTTTCCCTTTTTTCAAATCATCTGCCATAAGATCCAATCCTTTGAAGTGGTATTCATACAACGATGTTCTATAAGGTGAATATGTGTTTGAAAGCATATCTGAAATTAAAAAATAACGATTATTATTATTGCCTTCAGATTGTGACCATCCTTTATAACCACTAGATTGTGCAACATTCATAATATTTGATGCAACTCCTAAATATTTTGTTCCTCCTAATTCACTGTAAGAATCCATATCTAAACCTAATATTATATTAACATAAAATGCTAAAACAGATGTAAGGTTTGAATTAAATGAATTCTGGTCAAATATTAATTGCTCAAATTCTATGAATCTGAAACTAAAATCTTTATCATTCAAATTTAATATTGGTGAACTATATGTTGAATTAAAAATTGGCCTTGAAGATTGAATTTGTAATGTAGCTGAAATATTATTTGAATTGAATTCTGAAACATTTATAAAAAAATTACATTCAATTTTTTCATTTTGCTCGTATTCACGATTTGTCCATTTTGTTGTATTTAAAAACTCTGAAACTTGTTTCTCTAAATTTTTAAATATTTGAGGGTTAACATCGGTCATTCGCTCAGCATTTACTGATACTGAAGCATTCAGTTCTTGTGCAAAATTCATTTGGAATGAAATAACAACAATAAATATAGTTAACCAGTTACGCATCATAATGTTGAATAATTTTATTTATAATATCCTGAGCTACAGATTCTTTACTTTTTAAGTTCATTGGTTCAACAATAAACTGTTTATCTATAAAGGTAACTTTATTAGTATCATGACCAAAACCAGCTCCTTTATCATTTAAAGAATTTAAAACTATCAAATCTAAGTTTTTTTTCTGAATTTTCAGCTTTGCATGTTCAATTTCATTTTCTGTTTCTAATGCAAAACCAATTAAAAACTGATTTTTTTTCTTTTCTCCTAAAGAAGCTAAGATGTCTTTTGTTTTCTCTAACTCTATTATAAACGTAGGATCATTCTTTTTTATTTTCTGAAGTGCAACATTTTTTGGTCTATAATCCGCAACTGCTGCTGCTGCTATTGTTACATTTACTTCTTCAAAATATTCATGACAAACGTCATACATTTCTTGTGCTGATTGCACTCTTCTTAAATGTATAAAAGGATGCTCTACTTTCAAATGAGTTGGACCAGCTACTAAAATTACTTCAGCTCCATTATGAGCTGCAATTCTTGCTATATCAAATCCCATTTTTCCTGAAGAATGATTTCCAATAAAACGTACTGGATCAATGGCTTCATAAGTAGGTCCTGCGGTAATTAAAATTTTCTTCCCTTTTAAAGGTAGTTTTGAAGTAATATCCTTTTCTATAAAAGATATTATATTTTCTGGTTCTGCCATTCTTCCTTCTCCAGAAAGTCCACTTGCTAATTCTCCGCTTTCTGCTGGAATAATAGTATTACCAAACTTTTGTAATTTATTAAAACTTTCTAATGTAGAAGGATGTTTGTACATATCCAAATCCATTGCTGGTGCAAAGTATACTGGACATTTAGAAGACAAATACGTAGCAATTAAAAGATTATCGCAATTGCCATTTGCCATTTTAGACATTGTATTTGCAGTTGCTGGTGCAATAAGCATATAATCTGCCCATAGAGCTAGCTCAACATGATTATTCCATATTGCATTTTCATCATCTTCGTTGTAAAAACTAGAATGAACGGGATTTTTAGAAAGTGTAGATAATGTTAAAGGTGTAACAAAATCTTTAGAAGCAGGTGTCATAACAACTTGTACTTGAGCACCTGCTTTTATAAAAAGTCTAACAAGATGTGCTGTTTTATAAGCGGCAATTCCTCCTGAAACTCCTAGCAAGATTTTTTTACCACTTAATACAGTCATACTCATGTATTATTTTGCTTCTCTATGATAAATTTTACCTTCTAACCATTCTTGAACAGCTAAAGCGTGAGGTTTAGGTAATTTTTCATAAAATTTTGAAACTTCAATTTGTTCTTTGTTTTCAAAGATTTCTTCTAAACTATCATTGTAAGTTGCAAATTCTTCTAATTTTTCAATTAATTCCTTTTTAATTTCGGTATTAATTTGACCTGCTCTCTTAGCCATAATTGTTATAGCTTCATAAACGTTCCCTGTTGGCTCTTCAATCTTACTTTTATTATAAGTGATTGTGTTAACTGGAGCTGTAGTCTTTTTTAAATCCATGATTTAATTTATTTAGAAAATTGTTGTAATTCTTTGTCAATTGTCGCTAACATTGTGTCAGCCTTTGGCTTAAATTGTGATTCTGCATTAAACTTAATAAAACTATTGTACATTGTTTTAGCAAGATTTAATCGATCTTCTTTTTTATATTCAACACTATTAATTGCTAATTTATAAGCCGTGCTAAATTTTAAAAATAATGCTTCTTCTTTAAAAGGGGTTCCTGGATAATCTGAAATAAAATTATCTAAAGCTTTCAATGCTGCATTATATTCTAATCGGTGATCTGAAATAGTATAATATTGTTTCGCTATTTCAAAAGCTTTCTTTTCTAATTTCTCTCTTAATTCCTTAACGTACTCATTTGCTTTTGGTAAATATTCTGAATCGGGATAAGTATCAATAAATTTTTGCAATTTAGAAAGTGCTTTTTCTGTATCAATTTGATCTAAACTATACCTAGGTGATAATCTATAGAAACATTCAGCTCCTAAAAAAGCAGCTTCTTCTCTTTTCTCACTTTTAGGATAACTTGATGCAAAACTTTCAAACTGATATCCTGCTAAATAATATTGTTTAGTATTATAATATGATTTTGAAAACATATAAAACAAACGCTCTGCTTGTGGCTTTCCTCTATAAGCTGGTATTATCTGCTCATATAAACGCAGTGCTTTTGTGTATTTCCCTTTTTCATATAAATCATTTGCCGTTTTACTCTTGAGTGCTAAATCTTCGCTTTTTAAAGCTTTTTGATATTCACTACAAGATGAAAGTGAAATAATAATAAGGATGAAACAGATAAATTTATTCATTGATTTTATTTTTTTACTTTTTTAATACACATGAATTAACACCTAAAAAAGCAACTGCAAATTTAGACATAATTTAAATACTATGGAAATCTTTTTTTAGCTTATTTTTTTCGTAAAATTTTTTAGTTTATTAGCTAAATTTTCATCTACATTAACTAATGGTAAACGAACCGTATTTTCTGATAAACCAAGAGTTTTAAAAACTTCTTTAATTCCCGCTGGATTACCTTGTTCAAAAATCATATCGATTGAATCTGCTAAAAGATAATGCAACTTATAAGCTTCTTTTCCTTTTTCTTGCAATCCAAGACGTACCATTTCAGAAAATTCTTTTGGAAAACCTTGACCAATTACTGAAATTACTCCAGAACCTCCTGCTAAAACCATTGGAAGAGTAATCATGTCATCTCCAGAAATAATTAAAAAATTCTCTGGTTTATTTTGAATCAATCGCATAGCTTGCACAATGTCTCCTGCTGCTTCTTTAACACCTATAACATTTTTAAAATCATTTGCTAAACGAATAATTGTTGATGGCAATACATTACTTGCTGTTCTTCCTGGTACATTGTATAAAATAACAGGAATTGATGAAGCTTCTGCAACTGCTTTAAAATGCTGATAAATTCCTTCTTGCGTTGGTTTATTATAATATGGTGAAACAGATAAAATAGCATCAAATTTTGACAAATCTCTTGATTTTAATTCTTCTACTACTTTCAGTGTATTATTTCCTCCTACTCCTAAAACTAATGGTAATCTACCTGCATTAGCTTCTACAATAGTCTTTATGACTAATTCTTTTTCATCTTGAGACAAAGTTGCTGATTCTGCCGTTGTTCCTAAAACAACAAGATATTCTACTCCGCCTTTGGTTACAAAATCTACGATTCTTTTTAATGCTTCAACATCTATTGAAAAATCTTCTTTAAATGGAGTAACTAGTGCTACACCAGTACCTTCAAACTTTTTCATGTTATATTTTATTAAGTATTTTTAAATATTTGAATAATTCAGAGACAAACTCTTTATAGTTTTTCATTTCCAAGGCTAACATAAAATGATGGATTCTTTTGTCTACTGTTGAAAATCCCATTTTAAATTTTGCTTTTGATTTTTTTGCAATTAATAATAATGGTAATTTTTCTTCATCAAAATAATTAATTAACAAATCGAAAGGATAATCTACAAAATCCTGAATATGCTTTGCACCAATTCCTCCTGTGATAGTAATATCTTTCATGGAGAAAAAAAGTGATTCATTTTCGCTTTTATTTTTTATTTTATCCCGATATGCTATCATTCTTATATCTTCAAAATGATTGCTGTGTGATTTAATTTCCGATATAAGCTTTTCTTTATCAAAAAAATAAGTTGTATCTACAATAATACCTATTGTTTTAATTTTATCATTAGTTACATCTAGGTTATACTTAGATAACCTTTTCTTAATTATTTTTTTTAGGAAAAACCTCTTAATTATTCTAGAAAACATAGTAATTTTACGTGTTCGACAAAAATAAATATTTAAACCTATTTAAAGGATGGTAAATGTAAAAAAGAAAAGAGTAAAATATAGTTATTTTGTTATATTATTAACATTCCTATTTATAGTCTCTTGTAAAACTTCTAAATCTAATATATATGAAGTTGAAGGTAAAAGAATTAACATCAATGAATCTTATGCTGGTAACACTGAAATAGAAAAATTCATACAACCTTATAGAGAACACATTACTAAAGATTTAGACAGTGTTTTGGCTTACAATCCTGTAAATCAAGAAAAAAGTAAAGGCAAATGGCAGACTAATATTGGCAACTTATTTGCAGAAACAACTTTAGCATTTAGTAAGCCTATATTTCTTAAAAGAGAAAATAAAGATATTGATTTTTGTTTACTAAACCATGGAGGAATAAGAGCTATTATTCCTAAAGGGAATGTTACGTCTAGAACTGCCTACGAAATAATGCCTTTTGAAAATAGTATTATGATTATTGGTTTAAAAGGTAAAGAAGTAAGAGCTTTAGCTGATTATATTATAAAAGAAAAAAAACCGCATCCTTTAGCAGGTATAACAATCTATACAAATAAGGATGAAAATACTGTAATGGATATAAAAATAAACAATCACTCTATTGATGATAATAAAATATATTATGTAGCAACTTCTGATTATTTAGCTAGTGGTGGCGATAGCATGACATTTTTTAGAGATAGTTCATTAAAATATGATATTGATTACAAGTTAAGAAATTTATTTATTGACTATTTTAAGAAAATAGATACATTACCTAATATAACAACAGAAAGAATTATCATAAAATAAAGCCTATAAAATGCAAAGAAGAGATTTTTTACAAAAAACAGCAGCCAGTTCGGCTTTATTAACAGTTGGAGGATTATCATTAAGTAGTTTTTCAACTATTGAGGAGAAAAAAATAACAATTCTACACACTAATGATGTTCATAGTCATATAGATCCATTTCCTGCGGATCATCCAAGAAATCCAAATATGGGTGGAGCAGCAAGAAGAGCAAGTGTAATAGAACAAATTAGAAAAGAAGAAAAAAATGTTCTTCTTTTAGATGCTGGAGATATTTTTCAAGGAACTCCTTATTTTAATTATTATGGTGGTGAATTAGAGTTTAAACTAATGAGTATGATGAAATATGATTTAGCTACAATGGGAAATCATGATTTTGACAATGGAATTGATGGTTTTCATGCACAATTACCACATGCTAGCTTTGACTTTGTTTCAGCAAATTATGATTTTACAAATACTATATTAGATGGAATTGTAAAACCTTATAAAATAATTATAAAAGACGGAATTAAAATTGGAATATTTGGATTAGGCGTTGAGCTTGACGGATTAGTTGATAAAAAACTATATAAAGAAACAGTCTACAATAATCCTATTGAAGTTGCAAAAGATATGACTAGGATATTAAAAGAAGATAAAAAGTGTGATTTAGTTATTTGTCTTTCTCATCTTGGTTTTAATTACAGAAACGAACCTGATAAAGTTTGCGATATATTACTTGCAAAACAAACAAAAGATATTGATTTAATTATTGGAGGTCATAGTCACACTTTTTTAGACAAACCTGTCATAGAAACTAATGTTGATGGAAAAGCAGTACTAGTGAATCAAGTTGGATGTTTTGGAATTAACCTTGGTAGAATTGACTTCTATTTGTCTAACAATAAAAAACACGATAATACTACTAGAAATATTATTCTATAAGTTTCATAAAAATATTCTATACTCTTTTAAATGCTATATAGTTTCTACATTTAGGAACTATATAGCATTTAAATTTTAACCATCAATGGTTTTCAACCTGTTTTCTAAAATACTTCTTTCTAAAAAATATTTAGTATAAAATAAATATGCAATTGTTTGAGAAAAAGCATTTAAATATTTAAAAGTTAATAAATTTAAAAATTGCATATCTAGCACAAGAAACAAATGCGCCATTAATAATGAGAATACTGCAAAAACTAAATATGTATTTTTCCTATAGCTAGAATAAATAAATAAAATTGCTGTTAAAACCGTCATAACAAGGAGTGAAGTTCCAAAAATCATGAAGTACAAAAATTCATATATTGAATCAAATTCTAATAAATTAAAGATATTGAATAGCAAATAAAACAGAATAGAAGATAACATAATTAATGTTACATCTAATTGTTTTAAATTTCTAGTTTTCATTAAAATCCTAAAATCTTCATAAATAAAATAAATTATTATAAAGTTTGGAAACAATAAAAATGATAAACCTGCAAAAAAACAATCCTTAAAATTTATTAAAAAGAACATTTCTCCAATAAAAAAAAACACTAATGATTTTACAAACAAATAATTGAATTCATTTTCTTCTTGTGTAAAATAATAAAAAATAATAGCGGGTATAAATATTGGTTTTGTAATCAACGTAAGCATTTCACATTGCATTATAATTGACAAAACATATAAAACTGCTGAACAAATATATAAATAAAGAGATGCGTTAAGTTTAATCATTAATCAATACATTAAACTCTTGCTCATTAATAATTGGTATTCCTAGCTTATTTGCTTTTTCTAATTTAGCTGGTCCCATATTATCGCCCGCAATTACATAATCTGTTTTTGAGGATATTGAACTTCCTACTTTTCCTCCATTATCTTCAATTGCTTTTTTTAGATTGTCTCTAGAATAAATTTCAAAAACTCCAGAAACAACAAATACTTTCCCTGATAATTTATCCGATACATTCGTATTTAATTTTTCATCTAATTCAAATTGTATTCCACTACTTTTAAGCCTTTCTATAATTTCAATGTTTATTTCATTTTCAAAAAACAAGACTACACTTTTTGCAATTTTTTCTCCAATTTCATCAACTAGAATTAAATCCATTAAACTTGCAGAAGCTATTGCATCAATATTTTTATAATGTTTAGCTAGCTTTTTAGCCACAGTTTCTCCTACATATCTAATTCCTAAAGCATATAAAACACTATCAAAAGGAATGCTTTTAGATTTTTCGATTCCGTTAATTAAATTCTCAGCAGACTTCTCTGCCATACGTTCAAGTGGAATAACTTGGTCTTTAGTTAACTCATATAAATCTGCATAATTTTTTATTAAACCTGCATTATATAAAAGAGCAACCGTTTCACCTCCTAAACCATCAATATCCATAGCTTTTCTAGAGATATAATGTTGAATTCTTCCTATAATTTGAGGTGGACATCCATAAAAATTAGGACAATAATGATTTGCTTCTCCTTCAATTCTAATTAATTCCGTATTACATTCTGGACAATGCGTTATATAAGTTGTAGGTTGATTTTCTAATTTTCTTTCCTCTAAATTAACTCCAATAATTTTAGGAATAATCTCTCCTCCTTTTTCAACAAAAACACTATCTCCTATTCTAATATCTAATTTTGCAATTTGATCCGCATTATGCAAAGAAGCTCTTTTTACAATGGTTCCTGCTAATTGTACTGGTTCAAGATTAGCAACTGGTGTTATTGCTCCTGTTCTTCCTACTTGATAAGATATAGAATTTAAAATTGTTGTAACCTGTTCCGCTTTAAACTTATAAGCAATAGCCCATCGTGGTGATTTAGCTGTATAACCTAACTCTTCCTGATATTGAACTTGATTTATTTTAATTACAACTCCATCAGTTTCATAAGGTAATTCATGACGGTGTGTATCCCAATAATTAATAAATTCAAAAACTTCATTTATACTTTTTACCAATTTAGATTCATTTGGTACTTTAAAACCCCAATCTCTTGCTTTTTGTAATCCTTCAAATTGAGATTTAATAGGTAAATTATTCCCTACCAAAGTATACAACAAACAGTCTAATGGTCTTTTAGCAACTTCTGCACTATTTTGCAATTTCAAACTTCCTGAAGCAGTATTTCTAGGGTTTGAATAAGGTGTTTCTCCTATTTCAATTAACTCTTGATTCATTTTCTCAAAGCCTAAAAAAGGAAGAATTATTTCTCCTCTAATTTCAAATTTCTCTGGAAAATCATTTTTTAATTTTATAGGAACCGATTTTATTGTTTTAACATTATTTGTAACATCATCTCCTTGAAAACCATCTCCACGAGTAACTGCTCGCTTTAATTTACCATTTTCATATTGAATACTTATTGAAGCTCCATCATATTTCAACTCACAAGTAAATTCTAAATCAACATCACCTAATATTTTTTGACATCGTGTTTGCCAATCTAGTAAATCTTCTTTCGAATAAGAATTATCTAAAGAATACATTCTATATTCATGCTGAATAGTATCAAAATTCTTTGTAATAGCTCCTCCTACTCTAACTGTTGGTGAGTTTTCATCATAAAATTCAGGATATTTTGCTTCTAAATCTTGTAATTCTTTTAATTTCGTATCAAATTCAAAATCGGAAATTGTAGGTTTATCTAAAACATAATAATTATAATTATGCTGATTTAATTCTTCTCTTAAAACCTGAATAGATTGCAAAATATCCATAAAAATATTATTGATTTAATAAATGTTCTAATTTTGTAAAAAGTTCACCTTTACTAATAATTCCACCTTGTTTAATTATTGAAAAAAGAGCTCCATTTCGATCATCAGAAATGTCTTTTCTTCCTTTTTGAATTTCAATTACGTCTGAAAAAATATTTTCACTTAACCAATTTATTCCATCTGTTGAAAGGAAATCAACAGATTCTTCTTTTGTATTAATTACATAAGAATAAACTATATTTTCTACACATTTAAATAGAAAAATATAATTTTTAGAAAAGTGGTCTATAAAATTAACATTAGAAACAGCTCTATCCCATATCATATCTGAAAAAATATCAATTTCTTGCGATACTATTTCTGAGTTATTTTTTTTTAATTCATCCCATTCCTTTTTATCAATAGATTGTGTTGCTAAAAAAGTAATAAATTCTGGGTGAAGTTCTTCTAATTGTTCTTTTGTTAGTCTAGCGTACTTCATGGTGTAAATATAAAAAAAAAGCCCTCCAATAATGAAGGGCTAACTATAATTTTTTTTATAAAATTATGCTTTTTCTGCAATAATTTCATAAGGTAATTCTACAATTACATCTCTATGAAGTCTAACACTAGCTGTATATTTACCAACACGCTTAACTACACCACTTGTAATGAATTTTTTATCAATTGATTGACCGTTTTTCTCTAATATTTCAGCAATATTAGCATTAGTAACAGAACCAAATAATTTATCACCACCTGCTTTTGCAGAAATTTTAATATCTAAAGCTCTTAATGACTCTGCAACTTTCTTAGCATCGTCAACAATTTTTTGCTCTTTATGTGCTTTTTGTTTTAAATTTTCAGCTAAAACTTTTTTTGCTGATGGAGTTGCTAAAGCTGCAAATCCTTGTGGAATTAAATAATTACGACCATAACCATTTTTTACAGTTACAATATCATCTTTAAATCCTAAATTCTGTACGTCTTGTTTTAAAATAAGTTCCATGTTGTTGTCCTTATATTTTTAGAAGTTAGGTTTCATTTTAACTGAAAACCAACAACTGTTATTTTTAATTATTTTAATAAATCAGCCACATATGGCATTAAAGCTAAGTGACGAGCTCTTTTAACAGCTACAGACACTTTTCTTTGATACTTTAATGAAGTACCTGTTAATCTTCTTGGTAAAATTTTACCTTGTTCGTTAACAAACTTTAATAAGAAGTCAGCATCTTTATAATCGATATATTTAATACCTGATTTTTTGAAACGACAGTATTTTTTTTGCTTGTTAGTTTCTATATTCAAAGGAGTAAGATATCTAATATCTCCCTCTTTTTTCCCTTTTGCAGATTGCTCTAAAGTTGACATAATTAGTTTGATTTAGATTTTAATTTTACTCTTCTTCTTTCAGCCCAAGAAATTGCATGCTTATCTAAAGCTACAGTTAAGAAACGCATAATACGCTCGTCACGACGGAATTCAGTTTCAAATCCAATGATTATATCTCCTGGAGCTTTGAATTCAAATAAATGATAAAATCCGCTTTTTTTGTGTTGAATTTCGTAAGCTAATTTTTTCAAGCCCCAATCTTCTTTCGATACCATCTCAGCCCCTTTAGAAGTAAGAAAACTTTCAAATTTACTTACTGTTTCCTTTATCTGTTGTTCAGATAAAACGGGATTCAAGATGAAAACAGTTTCATAGTGATTCATAATAAATTATATTAATTTGTTTAAAATTGAGTGCAAAAATAGTCAATTTATTTTAAATAACAATTTATAGTTCATTTTTTACACAAAAATTACGCTTTTATTTGCTGTATTAATTTTTTTGCTATACTTTTATCATTAAATTATAGGTATATGAAGTTGAATTGTATAGTTGTTGATGATAGTGCAATACAAAGAATGACGATAACAAAGCTTGTTAATGAATCCCCAAATCTTAATTTAGTTGGTGATTTTGCTAATGCGTTAGAAGCAAAAAATTCTTTAAATAATAATATTGTTGATTTAATATTTTTAGACATAGAGATGCCTCTAATAAGCGGTTTTGACCTATTAGATGGACTAAAAGTTAAACCCCAAATAATCTTTATAACTTCAAAAGCTGATTATGCTGTAAAAGCATTCGATTATGAAGCAACAGACTTTTTGCAAAAACCAATTTCAAAAGAGCGTTTTTTAAGAGCTGTTAAAAAGGCTATTGAATTACATCAATTAAGAAATGATTCTCATGAAGAATTAGGTGAAACTATTATTATTAAGAGTAACTTAAAAAAATTAAAAGTTTTTACTCATAAAATAAAATGGATTGAAGCCTATGGTGATTATATTAAAGTTGTTACTGATGAAGAAAGCCATCTAGTATTATCCACAATGAAGTCATTTGAAAATGAATTACCTCAAGGAAAGTTTATTCGAATTCATAAGTCATACATTGTAAATTTAGATAGAGTTGAAAAATTCAATAGCAAATTTGCAGAAATTGATGGACAAAAAATCCCTATTAGTAGAAATAAAAAAGATGTAATTAGTAAAGCCATTGAAGCTATCTAATAATAATCTACATTTATTGATACCTTAATAGACCTATATTGAGCAATCGATTCAAAGCTCTTCAAAGTACTTTGTATCGTATTCTTTGTTTTTCCTAGATTAGCATTTGATGGAATTTTTATTATAATCGTTCTTATATACTGATTTCTTATTCTACTAATAGCAGGTTCTTCCGGTCCTAAAACAGGAATTTGTAAATGTTGAACTAACACATTGTACATCCATAAAGATCCTTCTTTTAATCTTTCAAAATCTTTATGTTTTAACGTTAATCTAATTAATCTAAAAAATGGTGGATATTTAAAATTTTGTCTATCATATATTTGCTCGTTATACATAGAGGCATAATCATTAGACAAAACTTGCTGAATTGTATTATGATATGGATTATATGTTTGTATAATTACATTTCCTTTTTTCTCTTTTCGTCCTGCTCTTCCTGCTACTTGAATCATCATTTGAAAAGCTCTTTCATAGGCTCTAAAATTTGGTTGATTTAATAAATTATCTGCATTTAGAATTCCAACTAATGTTACGTTATCAAAATCCAACCCTTTAGCTAACATTTGCGTTCCTACTAAAATATCATACTCTCTATTCTTAAATGAATCAATAATCTTTTCGTAACCAAATTTACCTCTTGTTGTATCTTGATCCATTCGTCCAATAGTATTATCTGGAAAAATTGATTTTAACTCTAATTCTATCTGCTCTGTTCCAAATCCTTTAGTCGATAAATCTACTGACTGACAACTATGGCAATGCGTTGGATTTGATATTGTATAACTACAATAATGACACCTTAACTGATTTTTATACTTATAATATGTTAAGCTTACATCACAACTAGGACAATGTGGAACATGACCACAGGTCATACATTCAACAAATGGAGAAAAGCCTCTTCGATTTTGAAATAAAATAACTTGTTCTCCTAATGACAAAGTCTCTTGAATTTTATTTAATAATACATCAGAAAAATGACCATTCATCTTTTTTCTAAAATATTTATCTTTAATATCTACTAACTCAATATCTGGCAATACTACATTACCAAATCTTTCTTTAAGTTCTACTAAACCATACTTTCCAATTTTAACATTATAATATGATTCTAAACTAGGCGTAGCACTTCCTAACAATACTTTTGCATTATGCTGTTTTGCCAAAACAATGGCTGCATCTCTAGCATGATATCGTGGTGCAGGATCTTGTTGTTTAAATGTCTGTTCATGTTCTTCATCTATAACAATAAGACCTAAATTAGAAAAAGGTAGAAAAAGAGCACTCCTAACACCAATAACAACTCTAGCTTTATCTGAATTAATTAAAACATTATTCCAAACTTCAACACGCTCATTATTTGTATACTTAGAATGAAAAACAGAAACCTGATTACCAAAATATGCCGTTAACCTTTGAACTAATTGAGTTGTTAATGCTATCTCTGGAAGAAGAAACAAAACTTGTTTATCTGCTTTTATATAATCTTCAATCAACTTAATATAAATTTCTGTCTTTCCAGAAGCAGTAACACCATGTAAAAGTGTAACATCATGTTTTTTTTCATTTAATTTAATTGACTCAAAAGCTTTCAACTGAAAATCACTCAAATCAAAGGAAGAAGAATTATCCTTTTCAAATATCACTCTATCTTCATTTAAACAATATTCTTCAAAAACTTCTTTATCTATCAAACTTTTAACTATAGAAGTACTTACTCCTGAAAAATCGACAAGTTTTTTTATTAAAATTGGCTTCTTTTCATACGCATTTAATTGGAAATATTTTAAGATAAGTTCATGTTGCTTTTTTGCTTTAGATAAACTTTTTAATAATTCAACTAATTTATCTTCAATTAAAAATTCATCCTTAATTTTAACATACTTAGCAACCTTAGGCTTATAAGTTTCTGAAATTTCTTCTTGTAAAATTAAAAATCCTTTATCTAATAATTTATTTATAACAGGAAAGATCGTTTTCTTTCCTAAAATCTTACTTATTTCATTTAAAGTAATTGAAGATTGACTATGTAAAGCTTCAACAATTAAATACTCATCATCTGCTAAACTTAACTTATCAATAAAATTATCTGATATCTTAATCGATACAATAGTCTCACTCTCAAGAATATAACTAGAAGGTAATGCAGATTTAAAAACTTCACCGATAGTACACATATAATAATTAGCTATCCATTTCCAATGTTCAATCTGAAATGTATTAACAATTGGAATATCATCTAAAATTTGATGAATCTCCTTTGGCTTATATAATTCTGGCAAAACATGATGCTTATCAATTACTAATCCTGTAAAAATTTTACTCTTACCAAAAGGAATAGCAACCCGCATTCCAATATTAATATACTTAAATTCGGCTTCCGAAACCTCATAAGTAAAAGACTTTTGGAGAGCTAATGGTAAAATGACTTCTATAAAATACTGCATAAAACAAATATAGTTTTAAAATAGTAATAAATCAATTCAATAAATAAGGATAAGCACTAGTACCTACTTAAGATATTAGTAATCATTTAAAAATAGCGAATATCCAATAAATTTTAAAAACAAAAAAACCCTAATCGTACTGATTAGGGTTTTTAAAAGAAAGGCGGCGACATACTCTCCCACAGGATTGCAGTACCATCTGCGCAGGTGGGCTTAACTTCTCTGTTCGGAATGGGAAGAGGTGAGCCCCACCGCAATAACCACCTTAAGAGGTTATAATTGCTTTAGGCAACTATTTGTAATATACATTTATTTTTCAAAATGAATAACTACAATAATATCTTAACATATTGAGACAAGAAAATCTATTTTTTACAGAAAGTTTCTCCCTGCGCCTTGCGGCGCAGGAAAAGCGTACATAAGCTTACGGATTATTAGTACTACTCGACTATGACATTACTGCCTTTACATCTATAGCCTATCAACGTGGTCATCTTCCACGATCCTTAAAAGAAATCTCATCTTGTGGTGGGTTTCGCGCTTATATGCTTTCAGCGCTTATCCCTTCCAAACGTAGCTACTCTGCAGTGCTCCTGGCGGAACAACAGATACACCAGAGGTTTGTCCAATTCGGTCCTCTCGTACTAGAATCAGATCCACTCAAATTTCTAACGCCCACAGTAGATAGAGACCGAACTGTCTCACGACGTTCTGAACCCAGCTCGCGTGCCACTTTAATGGGCGAACAGCCCAACCCTTGGGACCTTCTCCAGCCCCAGGATGTGACGAGCCGACATCGAGGTGCCAAACCCCCCCGTCGATATGAGCTCTTGGGGGAGATCAGCCTGTTATCCCCGGCGTACCTTTTATCCTTTGAGCGATGGCCCTTCCATGCGGAACCACCGGATCACTATGCTCTACTTTCGTACCTGATCGACCTGTATGTCTCTCAGTCAAGCTCCCTTATACCATTGCACTCTACGCACGGTTACCAAGCGTGCTGAGGGAACCTTTAGAAGCCTCCGTTACTCTTTTGGAGGCGACCACCCCAGTCAAACTACCCACCAAACAATGTCCCCCACTTAAGCGGGGTTAGGCCTCAGACAAGCAAAGGGTGGTATTTCAACAATGACTCCACAACGCCTAGCGACGCCACTTCAAAGTCTCCCACCTATCCTACACATCACGTGTCCAAGGTCAATATTAAGCTATAGTAAAGGTGCACAGGGTCTTTTCGTCCCACTGCGGGTAATCGGCATCTTCACCGATACTACAATTTCACCGAGCTCATGGCTGAGACAGTGTCCAGATCGTTACACCATTCGTGCAGGTCGGAACTTACCCGACAAGGAATTTCGCTACCTTAGGACCGTTATAGTTACGGCCGCCGTTTACTGGGGCTTCAATTCAATGCTTCTCCGAAGATAACATCTCCTCTTAACCTTCCAGCACCGGGCAGGTGTCAGGCCCTATACTTCATCTTACGATTTTGCAGAGCCCTGTGTTTTTGATAAACAGTCGCCTGGACCTTTTCACTGCGGCCAGCATTGCTGCTGGCGACCTTTCTCCCGAAGTTACAGGTCTATTTTGCCTAATTCCTTAGCCATGAATCTCTCGAGCACCTTAGGATTCTCTCCTCAACTACCTGTGTCGGTTTACGGTACGGGTACTTATAATCTAAGTTTAGAAACTTTTCTTGGAAGCCCTTAGGCACACTATCCCTTTGTCCGAAGACTCCGAGTACTATCGTATTTCACCATTCTCTACGGATTTGCCTATAGAGAATATAGTTAGGTACTTCAACGAACTATTCCGTCAGTTCGCGGTGCTTTCATCACTCCGTCATTCCATCACAATTATAAGTAGTACGGGAATATTAACCCGTTGGCCATCGACTGTCCCTTTCGGGTTCGCCTTAGGACCCGACTAACCCTCAGCTGATTAGCATAGCTGAGGAAACCTTAGTTTTTCGGTGTGCGGGTTTCTCGCCCGCATTATCGTTACTTATGCCTACATTTTCTTTTCTAAACAGTCCAGCAATACTCACATATCACCTTCAACCCAGTTTAGAATGCTCCCCTACCACAGATTAATCTGTCCATAGCTTCGGTAGTATACTTATGCCCGATTATTATCCATGCTCGTCCGCTCGACTAGTGAGCTGTTACGCACTCTTTAAATGAATGGCTGCTTCCAAGCCAACATCCTAGCTGTCTAAGCAGACAAACCGCGTTTTTTCAACTTAGTATACATTTGGGGACCTTAGCTGATGGTCTGGGTTCTTTCCCTCTCGGACATGGACCTTAGCACCCATGCCCTCACTGCTGAGCATCATTATATAGCATTCGGAGTTTGTCAGGAATTGGTAGGTGGTGAAACCCCCGCATCCAATCAGTAGCTCTACCTCTATATAACTAATTCAGCGCTGCACCTAAATGCATTTCGGGGAGTACGAGCTATTTCCGAGTTTGATTGGCCTTTCACCCCTACCCACAGGTCATCCCAAGACTTTTCAACGTCAACGGGTTCGGACCTCCACTGTGTGTTACCACAGCTTCATCCTGCCCATGGGTAGATCACACGGTTTCGCGTCTACCATTACTGACTATGGCGCCCTATTCAGACTCGCTTTCGCTACGGATCCATACCTGAAGTACTTATCCTTGCCAGCAACGGTAACTCGTAGGCTCATTATGCAAAAGGCACGCCGTCACCCCACGAAAGGGCTCCGACCGCTTGTAAGCGTATGGTTTCAGGATCTATTTCACTCCGTTATTCACGGTTCTTTTCACCTTTCCCTCACGGTACTGGTTCACTATCGGTCTCTCAGGAGTATTTAGCCTTACCGGATGGTCCCGGCAGATTCACACAGGGTTTCACGTGCCCCGCGCTACTCAGGATACTGCTATCTATATCTTCTCTTACCTATACAGGACTATCACCTTCTTTGGTTAACCTTTCCAGGTTATTCTAATTCAATCCGCATAGAATGTCGCAGTCCTACAACCCCAAAATTGCCGTAACAACTTTGGTTTGGGCTAATCCGCGTTCGCTCGCCACTACTTACGGAATCACTTTTGTTTTCTTCTCCTCCGCCTACTTAGATGTTTCAGTTCAGCGGGTTTACTCTCCTATCGGAGTACTATGTCTTCAACATAGTGGGTTGCCCCATTCGGATATCTACGGATCAATTCGTGTGTGCCAATCCCCGTAGCTTTTCGCAGCTTATCACGTCCTTCATCGCCTCTGAGAGCCTAGGCATTCCCCATACGCCCTTATTTTGCTTATTGTACTTGTTTTTCAAATGTTATACGAATATAACACCCGAAATTTGTGCTTTCTATTATATTTTTATATTTTCTTTTTTCAATATGTCAATGAACTTTTATACTTTCTTACAAAGTATTCGTGGAGAATATCGGAGTCGAACCGATGACCTCCTGCGTGCAAGGCAGGCGCTCTAGCCAGCTGAGCTAATCCCCCATTTAGTAGTCAATAGTTAACAGTTTGCAGTTAACAGACTTCAAACGGCTTACTCAACCTCTAAAATTTCCTATAAAAACTCGAAAATTGTAGTCCCGGGCAGACTCGAACTGCCGACCCCTACATTATCAGTGTAGTACTCTAACCAGCTGAGCTACGAGACTCTGTTTTCTTTAGTTTTTATTGTTTTTTGAACTAACAGCGAGAGTAAAATCAATCTCTTATACATACAACTTTATCTTTTCTCTAGAAAGGAGGTGTTCCAGCCGCACCTTCCGGTACGGCTACCTTGTTACGACTTAGCCCCAGTTACCAGTTTTACCCTAGGCAGCTCCTTACGGTCACCGACTTCAGGTACCCCCAGCTTCCATGGCTTGACGGGCGGTGTGTACAAGGCCCGGGAACGTATTCACCGGATCATGGCTGATATCCGATTACTAGCGATTCCAGCTTCACGGAGTCGAGTTGCAGACTCCGATCCGAACTGAGACCGGTTTTGAAGATTCGCATCATGTCACCATGTAGCTGCTCTCTGTACCGGCCATTGTAGCACGTGTGTGGCCCAGGACGTAAGGGCCGTGATGATTTGACGTCATCCCCACCTTCCTCGCGGTTTGCACCGGCAGTCTCGTTAGAGTTCCCGACATTACTCGCTGGCAACTAACGACAGGGGTTGCGCTCGTTATAGGACTTAACCTGACACCTCACGGCACGAGCTGACGACAACCATGCAGCACCTTGAAAGACGTCCGAAGAAAAATCTGTTTCCAAATCTGTCGTCTCCCATTTAAGCCCTGGTAAGGTTCCTCGCGTATCATCGAATTAAACCACATGCTCCACCGCTTGTGCGGGCCCCCGTCAATTCCTTTGAGTTTCACACTTGCGTGCGTACTCCCCAGGTGGGATACTTATCACTTTCGCTTAGCCACTCAAACCGAAGTCCGAACAGCTAGTATCCATCGTTTACGGCGTGGACTACCAGGGTATCTAATCCTGTTCGCTACCCACGCTTTCGTCCATCAGCGTCAATCATTTAGTAGTAACCTGCCTTCGCAATTGGTATTCCATGTAATATCTAAGCATTTCACCGCTACACTACATATTCTAGTTACTTCCTAAACATTCAAGCCCTACAGTATCAATGGCAGTTTCCTAGTTGAGCTAGAAGATTTCACCACTGACTTATAAGGCCGCCTACGGACCCTTTAAACCCAATGATTCCGGATAACGCTTGGATCCTCCGTATTACCGCGGCTGCTGGCACGGAGTTAGCCGATCCTTATTCCTACAGTACCGTCAAGCTGCTACACGTAGCAGTGTTTCTTCCTGTATAAAAGCAGTTTACAACCCATAGGGCCGTCTTCCTGCACGCGGCATGGCTGGATCAGGCTTGCGCCCATTGTCCAATATTCCTCACTGCTGCCTCCCGTAGGAGTCTGGTCCGTGTCTCAGTACCAGTGTGGGGGATCTCCCTCTCAGGACCCCTACCCATCATTGCCTTGGTATGCCGTTACCATACCAACTAGCTAATGGGACGCATGCTCATCTTGTACCGTTGGAACTTTAATAATCAGAAGATGCCTCCCGATAATACTATGAGGTATTAATCCAAATTTCTCTGGGCTATCCCTCTGTACAAGGTAGATTGCATACGCGTTACGCACCCGTGCGCCGGTCTCAAGTTAGCAAGCTAACTCTACCCCTCGACTTGCATGTGTTAGGCCTGCCGCTAGCGTTCATCCTGAGCCAGGATCAAACTCTTCATCGTATATTTTAATTTTGTACGATAATCGCTGACGTATAGTCTAATTCAATTTACTCTCTTTTACTTTATAACTTAAATCACTTTAAGTTATGCTGTCAATCCAATATGTCTATGAACGTGTCATTCTTTTTTATTCCGCTATTCTCTCGTTTAGCGGCTGCAAAACTACAACCTTCTTTTTAATCTCGCAAGCTTTTTTTGAAATATTTTTTAAAAGTTTTTCTTAAAATTAATCCCTAAAAAATCTTACTCAATATGTATCAGAACTTCGCTTGTTTAGCGGGCTGCAAAGGTAATTCTTTATTTTGAAACTGACAAACTTTTTTTGAAAAAAATTTTCTTTTTTTTGTCAACTTATAACCTTCATTATCTCTCAAAAAAATCACTCATGAACTTCGCTTAAACTTCATCACCTCACTCCTTATCTCTAAAGCATTTCAGTGAAATTGTTTGCGGGTGCAAAAGTAACTCTTTTTTTGAAACTGACAAACTTTTTTTGAAAAAAATTTTTCTTTTTTTATCAGCTAAATAACTACCGTTATATTCTCAAAATCTTTATATGAACTTGCCTTGATTGCGGGTGCAAAAGTAGACACTTTTTTCATTCCCACAAGACTTTTTTAAACTATTTTTAAATCTTTTTTAATCATCCCTAAAAATCAATTACTTACAAACAATCTTTTTTTAACCTTTACATAACTTTACAAAATAATCAACCCTAAACACAACAACCAAACCTCTAAAAATATACTAACACACACAAATCCCATACACACACAAACAAATTACTCTCAAACTTAATCTCCTATATATATAAAGAAAATAAAAGCTATTCAATTATTTGAAATATCTATACCTATATATATTGTATGTATTTCTCTATTGTATTATATTTGCAACTCAATAAAAATTAAGAGATGATAAAAATTACTTTACCTGACGGTTCGGTTAAGGAGTTTGCACAACATACAACTCCAATGGATGTGGCATTAAGCATTAGTGAAGGTTTAGCTAGAAATGTGATTTCAGCTTCCTTTAATGGTACAACAATTGAAACCACTACCCCATTAACCACCGATGGTTCTCTTATATTATATACTTGGAATAATCCAGAAGGTAAAAAAGCATTTTGGCATTCAACTTCCCATGTAATGGCTCAAGCGATAGAAGAGGTCTATCCTGGTTCAAAATTAACTATTGGCCCTGCGATAGATAATGGGTTTTACTATGACGTAGATTTTGGAGATAAAAAAATAACAGATGCTGATTTTAAAAAAATTGAAGATCGTGTTTTAGAAATTTCAAGAGAAAAGCATGAATTCAAAATGCGTTCAGTTACAAAAGCAGAAGCTTTAGCTCTATATAAGGACAATGAATTTAAAACAGAGTTAATTCAAAATTTAGAAGATGGTACAATTACATTTTGCGATCACTCTTCTTTTACAGATTTATGTCGTGGTGGACACATTCCAAATACTGGAATAATTAAAGCTATGAAAATTCTTTCTGTAGCAGGTGCTTACTGGAGAGGAAACGAAAAAAACAAACAGTTGACTCGTGTATATGGTATTTCATTTCCAAAACAAAAAGAACTAACTGAATACCTTCAATTATTAGAAGAAGCGAAAAAGCGTGATCATAGAAAATTAGGAAAAGAATTGGAGTTATTCCATTTCTCTCAACGAGTAGGTCAAGGATTACCGTTATGGTTACCAAAAGGTGCTGCATTACGTGATCGTTTAGAGCAATTTTTGAAAAAAGCACAAAAAAAAGCAGGTTATGAACAAGTTGTAACACCTCATATTGGTCAAAAAGAATTATATGTAACTTCAGGTCACTATGCAAAATATGGTGCTGATAGTTTTCAACCTATACATACTCCAGCAGAAGGAGAAGAATTTTTATTAAAACCTATGAATTGCCCACATCATTGTGAAATTTATAATGCAAGACCTTGGTCATATAAAGATTTACCTAAACGTTATGCTGAATTTGGAACTGTATATAGATATGAACAAAGTGGAGAATTACATGGTTTAACACGTGTAAGAGGATTTACTCAAGATGATGCACATATTTTTTGTACTCCCGATCAATTAGATGCTGAATTTAAAAATGTTATTGATTTAGTATTATATGTATTTGGTTCATTAGGGTTTGAAAATTTCACAGCTCAAGTATC